>NZ_AFWY03000006.1:0-274328 GCF_000231075.2 Amycolatopsis sp. ATCC 39116
CCCGGCGCGGGTCACCCCGCCGCCGGACCCGAGCACGGAGCAGTTCGAGCCGGTCGGCGAGGTCAAGCCGGCCGAGGAGCCCGCCCCGGACGCGCCGCCCGCCGGGCTGTCCGCGCCGCCCGCGGGGCTGCAGCGCTGGCGCCGCGGCCGGGACGAGACCCCGGCGGAGGAGGAGACCGAGGTCGGCCTGATGCCGCCGGTGCGGGACGCGCCGGACCCCGACGAGCCCACCGGGTTCCACGCGCCGTTCGCGCCCGGCCGTCCGCCCCAGGACGACCCCGGCGAGGCGCTCGAGGCCACCGGGTTCCACGACCCGTTCGCCGACGATGACGACGACGTCGACGAGTTCGGCGACTTCGGCCCCGCCGAGGAGGCCGCCGAGCAGCCCTACGACTACGACGACGAGCCCGCGGCGGACGCCGACGAGCCCGCCCGCGCGAAGAAGCGGGAGCCGGAGCCCTCGCCGGCCAAGCAGTGGCTGTCGATGGCCGGCCAGCTGGCCGGTGGCGTGGTCGGCGGCGCGGCCGTGTGGCTGGGCTTCAACTGGCTGTGGGGCCAGATCCCGGCCGCCGCGCTGATCGCCGCGCTGGTCGTGATCGTCGGGCTGGTGTGGATCGTGCGGCGCATCCGCCGCGCGGACGACATCCAGACCACGGTGCTCGCGGTGCTGGTCGGTCTCGTGGTGACCGTCTCGCCCGCGGCGTTGTTGCTCTTGTCGAGGTAGCGCGAGCGTGCCGGTACCGATCGGGATGTCCACCGCGTCGGTCTGGCCGTTGCGGGCCGGCGCCGGTTTCGAGCTGGCCCAGCGGCTGGGTTACGACGGGGTCGAGGTGATGGTCTGGGTCGACCCGCTCAGCCAGGACGTCGGGGCGTTGCGGCGGCTGTCGCGGCAGACCGGGGTGCCGGTGCTGTCCGTGCACTCGCCGTCGCTGCTGATCACGCAGCGGGTCTGGTCGCCGGACCCGGCGGTGCGGCTGCGGCGCAGCGTCGAGGCGGCCATCGAGCTGGATGCGCGCACCGTCGTGGTGCACCCGCCGTTCCGGTGGCAGCGCCGCTACGGCGACATGTTCGCCGACCTGGTGGCCGAGCTGGAGGACGAGACCGGGGTCGAGATCGCGGTCGAGAACATGTTCAAGGTCCGGCCGCCGGGTGGCCGCAAGGATGCCCGGGTGTCCGCGTTCCGGCCGTCGATCGACCCTACGGAAGTCGGGTATCGCCACTACACGCTCGACCTGTCGCACAGCGCCGCGGCGGGGATGGACGCGATGGAGCTGGCCGAGCGGATGGGCCGCGGCCTGACGCACGTGCACCTCGCGGACGGGACGGGTGTCCCGAAGGACGAGCACCTCGTCCCGGGCCGTGGGAACCAGCCGTGCGCGGAGCTGCTGGAGAAGCTGGTCGCGGCGTCGTTCACCGGTCAGGTGGTTCTCGAGGTCAACACGCGGCGCGCGGTGAGCGCCGCGGACCGCGCCCGCGATCTTGCCGAAGCGCTGCTGTTCGCGCGGTTCCACCTGGGCCAGTGAGGCTCGTTACAAGATCAACTTCTCCCGTTCGGGGGCGGCGCGGATCATGGGCTTCCGATAGATGAACACGTAAAGTTTCCGCTGTGAACCCGCTGCGCTCGCTGATCCTCGCCGCCGCCGGAAGCGAGGTGGTCCGCCACCTCGTGGCGACAACCCCGGGAACGTCGGGAGTGGTGGAGCGGTTCGTCGCAGGGAACACGATCGCGGACGCGGTGACGCACGTCGCCCGGCTCGTGGACGACGGCCTGTGGGTGACGCTGGACTACCTCGGCGAGGACGTCACCGAGACCGGGCAGGCGGAGCGGACGGTCCAGACCTACCTGGCGCTGCTGGACCGGCTCTACGCCGAGGGCCTGGCGGCGCGGGTCGAGGTGAGCGTCAAGCTGTCCGCGCTGGGCCTGCGGCTGGACGAGCGGCTCGCGCTGGACAACGCGTACCGGGTGTGCGCGGCGGCCGAGCAGTGCGGCACCACCGTGACGCTCGACATGGAGGATCACACCACGACGGACGCGACGCTGCGCGTGCTGGCCGAGCTGCGCCGCACCTGGCCGTGGGTGGGCGGCGTGCTGCAGGCGTACCTGCGCCGCACCGAGGACGACGTGCGTGCGCTGGCGGTGGCGGACTCGCGGATCCGGTTGTGCAAGGGGGCCTACGCCGAGCCGGAGGAGGTGGCGTTCACGCGGGCGCACGAGGTCGACCTCGGTTATGTCCGTTGTGCGAACTCGCTGCTGGCCGGTGACGGTTACCCCATGTTCGCCACGCACGACCCACGGTTGATCGCCATCCTGGCCGAGCGCGCCCGCTGGTACGGCCGCAAGCAGGGCAGCTACGAGTACCAGATGCTCTACGGGGTCCGCCCCGACGAGCAGAGGCGCCTTGCCGGTGAGGGGGAGACGGTGCGCGTCTACGTGCCGTTCGGGGAGCACTGGTACCCGTACCTGATGCGGCGGCTGGCCGAGCGCCCCGCGAACCTGTCGTTCTTCCTGCGCGCGCTGGTAAGCCGTTCGTGAGCGCGGCAGAGGTTCCGGAGCCCGCGTCCTTCGAGGCCGCGTGCGCGGTCCGGTCGCTGGGCGACGGCACGTTGACGGCCGACCTGCGGCACGAGTGGTCGATCGGCACCCACCCGCACGGGGGATTCCTGATCGCGTTGATGGCCCGCGCGGCGCTGGCGGTGCTGTCCGAACGCGGCGAGCCCTCGACCGATCCGCTGGCCGTGAGCGCCGAGTTCCTCCGGCCGCCCGCGATCGGCCCGGCGCTGCTGCGGACCGACATCCGGAAGGTCGGCCGCCGGGCGACGGTCGTCGCGGTGCGGCTGGAGCAGCGGGGACGCAGCTGCGTCGAAGCGACGGTCACCACCGGGCGGCTGCCGGTGCGCCGGGCGGACTGGGCGGACCTGCCGCAGATGCCGGTCGAGCCGCCGCCGCGGGCGATCCACCTGGCCGGGGAGACGTCGGAGGGCGTGTTCAACCTGGCGAAGGGCTGCGACGTGCGGATCGACCCGGCGACCGCCGGGTACCTGGCAGGCCGCAACGGCGACCCGCGGCTGCGGCTGTGGGTGAAGCCGCGCTACTCGGTGCCGGACACGTACTTCGCGCTGCTCGCGGGCGACATCAACCCGCCGGTGGTGTTCAACCTCGGGCGGATGGGCTGGGCGCCGACGGCCCAGCTGACGGCGCTCGTGCGCGCCCGGCCGGCGCCAGGGTGGCTCCGCGTGCAGGTCGACTGCCGCACGGTGCAGGAGGCGTGGTTCGACTCGGACGCGACGGTCATCGACTCGGCCGGACGGCTGGTCTGCCAGGCGCGGCAGCTGGCCCTGGCACCGGCCCCCTGAGCGGGCTCGCCCGGGAGTCGGCGTCGTGCGCGCTGGGCGGCGCCGTTGCCGTTGCGATGCCTCACCTGAGGGCGAGGGCTGTTCCTCGATGCTGGGCCGGCCTTGCCCTGGGGCCCGCCGCTGCGCCACCCCAGCACGGTTGCCCGGGTGGTCGCGCCGCTCGTGGAGGCGGTCGCGCTCATCCTGGAGCCGGCCCCTGAGCGGGCTCGCCGATGGGCCGGCGTTGTCCGCCCCGGACGGCGGCGGGGTGGTCGCGCCGGCCGGGCCAGGCGTCGTGCTCACCCTGGCACCGGTGGGCCGAGCACGATTTGGCACGCTGGTGCCATGACGGTTATCGCGGTTCTCGGGGCGGGGAAGATCGGTGAGGCGCTGCTGGCCGGCCTGCTGCAGGGCGGTCGCAGTGCCGAGGAGCTGCTGTTCACCGAACGCCACCCGGAACGCGCCGCCGAGCTGACCGAGCGCTACGGCATCGCCGGGGTGGAGGTCGCCGAGGCGGCCAAGCGCGCCGACGTGCTCGTCGTCGCCGTCAAGCCGCAGGACATCGAGCCCGTGCTGGCCGAGCTGGCGCCGCTGGTCGGGCCGGGCTCGCTGGTCGTGTCGCTCTGCGCGGGCCTGCCCACCAGCCTCTACGAGCGTCGGCTGCCGGACGGCGTGCCGGTCGTGCGGGTCATGCCGAACACGCCGATGGTCGTCGGCGAGGCGATGAGCGCCGTGTCGCCCGGCAAGCACGCCACGCCCGGGCACGTCGCGCTGGTCAAGGAGATGCTCGGCACCGTCGGTCAGGTCGTCGAGGTGCCCGAGGCGCAGCAGGACGCCGTCACCGCGCTGTCCGGGTCCGGGCCCGCGTACTTCTTCTTCCTGGTCGAGGCCATGATCGACGCCGGCATCCTGCTCGGCCTGCCCCGCGCGGTGGCGGAGAAGCTGATCATCCAGTCGGCCGTGGGCGCCGCGAAGATGCTCGCCGAGACCGACGAGCACCCGGTGATCCTGCGGGAGGCCGTCACGTCCCCCGCGGGCACCACGATCAACGCGATCCGCGAACTGGAGAAGCACGGCGTGCGGGCCGCGCTGCTGGCGGCCATCGAGGCGGCCAGGGACCGGTCCGTCGAACTCGGCAAAGCCCACGAATAAACCCGCGCGCACCGCGTCTGACTAGGCCGAACGGGCTCCGCCGAGTGGGCTCTTTCGCGGGAAAGTACCGGCCGGGCGTCGCATTGGCCCCAGGTGTCCCGCTACCCTCAAGGGTGAAGCACGTGCGTGTCGGTACCGCCCGGTGGGGAAGCCGAGCGGCACGGCACGTGTCGAAGGGCACGGTGACGTATGCCGTCGAACAACAAGGACGTGCCCGCCGTCGGGCAGGTCCAGTTCCTGACGGTCGCCGAGGTGGCCTCGCTGATGCGGGTCTCCAAGATGACCGTCTACCGGCTCGTGCACTCGGGCGAGCTACCGGCCGTTCGCGTCGGCAAGTCGTTCCGGGTGCCCGAGAAGGCAGTCCACGAATACCTGGAGAGTGCCTACTTCGATGTGGGCTGAACAGTGGTGTGGAAGCAGCTTGCGTGGCGCTGCGGGTAGAGCAACCCGCTGCGATGCAAGTTGCGAGCGTGGTGCGAGCGGCTCCGCCGCTTCAAACACGCACTAGGCCGGGGGCCCGCGCTGGTGCGCGGGCCCGCCCGGTAACCTTAAAGGCCGCTCGTGCCTGTAGCGCTTCAACTCTTTGGACGTTGCGCTGGGCAGCGTGTGAAGCAGACGAAACGTGAAGGAGCACCTGTGGGCTCGGTGATCAAGAAGCGCCGCAAGCGCATGTCCAAGAAGAAGCACCGCAAGCTGCTGCGCCGGACGCGGATGCAGCGCCGCAAGCAGGGCAAGTAAATCCTGCGCGAACGCCTCTTCACGCGGCCCGTCCAGATCCTGGGCGGGCCGTGCGCTTTTTCCGGCGATCAGTGACCAAAGTCCCTGACCTGGGTTAATAGCGTGTTAGGCCTCCTGACTCCGGCCCGGGTCCGGGGTAGCATCGGCCACTGCCGCGAACACCACATCCCACACCCTTGTCAGGGGGTTTCATGGCGTCCAACGTCGTGCTGGTCACCGGGGTCGGCGGCGAACTCGGAGGCAGGCTGCTGGTACGGCTTGGCAACAACCCGGACCTGGAGCGGGTCATCGGCGTCGACACCGCGCCACCGCCCCGCAAGGTCCTGCAGCGCCTCGGCCACGCCGAGTTCGTCCGGGCCGACATCCGCAACCCGCTGATCGCCAAGGTCATCGACTCCGCGGGCGTCGACACGGTCGTGCACTGCTCGACCACCGTGCACCCGGCAGGCCCGGCCCGCCGCACGGCGATCAAGGAAGTCAACGTCATCGGCACGATGCGCCTGCTCGCCGCCTGCCAGCGCGCGCCCCGGGTGCGCAAGCTCGTCGTGAAGTCCACCGCCGCCGTCTACGGCGCCGGGCCCCGCTCTCCGGCCGTCTTCACCGAGGACTCCGAGCTGATCCCGACCTCGTCCAGCGGCTACGCCAAGGACGCCGTCGAGATGGAGGGCTACGTGCGCGGCCTGGCCCGCCGCAGGCCCGACCTCACCATCACCACCACGCGCTTCACCAACGTCATCGGGCCGGACGTCGACACCGTGCTGGCCCGCTACTTCGCGCTCCCGGTCGTGCCGACCGTGCTCGGCTACGACGCGCGCCTGCAGTTGCTCCATTCGTCGGACGCGCTGGCGATCCTGGAAAAAGCGACCCTGGAAGACAAACCGGGCGTGTTCAACGCCGGCGGCGACGGGGTACTCACACTGTCTCAAGCGATCCGGCGCGCGGGCCGGGTCGAGCTGCCGGTGCCGCGAACCATGGTGGGCACGGTGGCCAAGATGCTGCGTGGCGCGAGGGTCGACTTCTCGCCGGACCAGGTGCGCTTGCTGAACTACGGGCGGGTCGTCGACACGACGCGGCTGACCGACGTGTTCGGTTACCGGCCGCGGTGGTCCACCGAGGCGGCCTTCGACGACTACGTCACCGGGCGCGGTCTGCGGCCCGTGCTGGACGGTGAGCAGCTGGCCGGAGCGGCCGGCAAGGTGCTGGCGGCAGTCCGATGACCGAAGAGAGGAAAGCGGGGCAAGAGAAGTGACGACCAGCGCGCAAGCCCAGGTCATCCCCCTGCACGCACCCGGACGAGAGAAGCCGGCGGACGTCGAGGCGCGCGCCGGGGAAACCCCCGCCGACGCGCCCGTCGTGGCGTTCCCGACGAGGAGCGCGCCGGAGGAGCCGCCCGCACCGGAACCGGACGCGCTGAGCAGGTTCCTCGGGTTCCTGCGGCACCGGCTGACCGGCGACTACGAAGTCGACGAGTTCGGGTTCGACCCGGAGCTGACCGACAACCTGCTGCTGCCGCCGTTGCGGCTGCTGTACGAGAAGTACTTCCGGGTGACCACCCACGGCTCGGAGAACCTGCCCGCAGACGGCGGCGCGCTCATCGTGTGCAACCACTCCGGCACGGTGCCGCTGGACGCGGTGATGACGGCGGTCGCCGTGCACGACGAGACGCCGGGGCACCGGCACCTGCGCATGCTCGGCGCGGACCTGGTGTTCCAGACGCCGCTGCTCGGGGCGCTGGCCCGCAAGACCGGGCAGACGCTGGCGTGCACGGCCGACGCCGAGCGGCTGCTGTGCTCGGGCGAGCTGGTCGGGGTGTGGCCGGAGGGTTACAAGGGCATCGGCAAGCCGTTCTCGGCGCGGTACCGGTTGCAGCGGTTCGGGCGCGGCGGGTTCGTGTCGGCGGCGCTGCGGACGCGGGTGCCGATCATCCCGTGCTCGATCGTCGGGGCGGAGGAGATCTACCCGAAGATCGGCGACCTGAAGCCGCTGGCGCGGTTGCTCGGGCTGCCGTACTTCCCGGTGACGCCGTTCTTCCCGCTGCTCGGGCCGCTGGGCGCGATCCCGCTGCCGACGAAGTGGCACATCGAGTTCGGGGAGCCCATCCGGACCGACGGTTTCGCCGAGGAGGACCTCGACGACCCGATGCTGGTGTTCTCGCTGACCGACCAGGTGCGCGAGTCCATCCAGACGACGCTGTACCGGAGGCTGGCGCACCGGCGGAGCGCGTTCAAGGACTGAGCGGCTCCGTGCCATCCTGGTGGCATGGGGTTGATCAAGCGGATCGGGTACACGGTGGGCCGGGTGGTGGGCACCGTGCTGAAGGTGGCGAACCTGGTCACCGGCATCCCAGCCGGTGAGTCGACGCGGAACCGGCGACCGCAACGGCGGCCGTAGGTTCGCCGCGCCCGGTTGGGGCGTGCGGCGTCAGCGGCCGCCCGCCTGCGCGGCCGTTTTTCACTTCGGGGGCCGACACGCTGCCCGGAGCGGCCAACACGCCACCCGGGGATGGCCAACACGCCCCAGCAGGGAACGACTCGCCGCCGGGAACCGCCCATCCGGTGCCGGAGGGGCCAACTCGGTGTCCGGGGCGGCAAACACGGCGCGGGGCGGAGGTGCCGCGGGGGTCGCGCGGGGGCTGGGGTCAGCGGCGGCGGTAGGCCATTCCGGCCGCCACCGCGCCGGCCAGTGCGCCCGCCCCCAGCACCGACGGCACCCCGATCTTCGCGGCCTTCCGGCCGGTCCGGAAGTCGCGGATTTCCCAGCCGCGGGCGCGTGCCACCTCGCGCAGGCCGGCGTCCGGGTTGACCGCCACCGCCGTGCCGCACACGGACAGCATCGGGATGTCGTTCGACGAGTCCGAGTACGCCGTGCAGCGCCGCAGGTTCAGGCCCTCCCGCGCGGCCAGCGCCCGCACCGCGTGCGCCTTCGCCCGGCCGTGCAGCAGGTCCCCGACCAACCGCCCGGTGTAGACGCCGTCCACGTGCTCCGCGACCGTGCCCAGCGCGCCGGTCAGCCCGAGCCGCCGGGAGATGATCGCCGCCAGTTCGACCGGCGTCGCCGTCACCAGCCACACCCGCTGGCCCGCGTTGAGGTGCATCTCGGCCAGCGCGCGCGTGCCCGACCAGATCTTGTCGGCCATCAGCTCGTCGTAGATCTCTTCGCCGACCTGGTTCATCTCGGCGACCGTCTTGCCCGCGACGAACGACAACGCCTGCTCACGGCTGGACTGCACGCCGCTGTGCGACTCGCGCCCGCCGACCCGGAACTTGATCTGCTGCCACGCGAACCCGGCCAGATCGGAGGTCGTGAAGTACTTGCGCGCGGCGAGACCGCGGGCGAAGTGGAAGATCGACGCGCCCATCATCATCGTGTTGTCGACGTCGAAGAACGCGGCCGCGGTCAGGTCCGGCGGGGCGGGCGGCACGTCGAGCTGGGACTCCATGGCCACGGCGGCGTCGGCCGACGCCTCGCCGGCCATCTCGGCGAGCCGCTCGCGTTCCGGGCCGTCACCCCTGCTGCGCCACACGCACACCGCCTCCTGCGCTCGTCCCTGGGGTCAGCGTAGCGAGCACGTCACGGATCCGGATCAGGCGATCCCTCCGCGCCTGGCGCCGATGTGCTTCGATTCGGGGCAGTGACTGCGACCCCGGGGGAATCGTCATGTCGACCGTGCTGCTGGGGCTGCTCAGCGTGCCCGTCTACGTCCTGATGCTGTGGCCGCTCGTGGTCGCTTCGCGCCGCGTGCTCGGGGTGCGGATCGGGGCGTTGCGGGCGTTGCTCGGCGCGGCCGCCGGGTGGGCCGTCGCCGGGGGCCTCGCCGTCCGGATCGCGCCCCTCACCCGCGACTCCGACCCCGTCTACCTGGGCTTCCTCATCCCACTCGCGGGGTGCGCGTTCCTGGCGACGCTGATCTTTCTGTTCCTCGCCGAGATGGCGGTCCCCAGCGGCGGCGGGCTCGGGCTGCTCGGCCGCCTCCGGGCGCTGCGCGCGCGGTTCGCCCGGACCCGCCGGTACTCGCAGATCATGCGGATCGCGGTGAAGCACGGCATCGGGCCGTACCTGACCGGCCGTCGCGTCACCGACTCCGGCAGGCACGCCACCCTGGCGCGCTCGCTGCGGCGCGCGCTGGAGGACGGCGGCGCGACGTTCGTCAAGCTCGGCCAGGTCCTGTCGACGCGGCCGGACGTGCTGCCGCAGGTGTTCGTCGACGAGCTGAGCCTGCTGCAGGACCGCGTCGCGCCCGCCCCGTTCGCCGACATCGAGCGCGAGCTGGAGGCCGAGCTGGGCCGCCCGACCGCCGAGGTGTTCGCCGAGTTCGACCCCGAACCGCTCGGCGCCGCGTCGATCGCGCAGGTGTACCGGGCCCGGCTGCACAGCGGCGAGGACGTGGTCGTCAAGGTGCGGCGGCCGGGCATCGACCGGATCGTGGAGCGCGACCTGGACATCGTCTTCCGCGTCGCGCGCTCGTTGCAGCTGCGCGCGGCCTGGGCCCGGTCGCTGGGCGTCCTCGACCTCGCCGAGGGGTTCCGCGCCGCGCTCACCGAGGAGCTGGACTTCCGGGTCGAGGCCCGCAACCTCACCGCGGTCGCCGCCGCGGAGAACGGCACGGGGCTCGCGCTGCCCGCCGTGCACGCCAAGCTGTCCGGCGAACGCGTGCTGGTCATGCGGCGGCTGGACGGCGTGCCGGTGCGGGAGGGCATCGGCGACGTCCCGGCCGAGCGGCGCGCGGTGCTGGCCCGCGGCCTGCTCGACTCGCTGCTGCGGCAGGTCCTGCTGCACGGCGTCTTCCACGCCGACCCGCACCCGGGCAACGTCCTGCTGCTCGCCGACGGCAACCTCGGCCTCCTCGACTTCGGTTCGGTGGGCCGGCTCGACTCGTCACTGCGCGGCGGGCTGGCGAACCTGTTCGCCGCCGTCGACCGCGGCGATCCGGAGGGGCTGCGGGACGGGCTCTTGGAGATCGTGGACCGGCCGGACGAGATCGACGAGCAGCGCCTGGAGCGGGCGCTGGGCGCGCTGATGGCCAAGCACCTGTCGCACGGGCGATCGCCGGACGTGGACATGTTCACCGACCTGTTCCGGATCATCGCCGAGTTCCGGCTGTCGATCCCGCCCGCCATCGCGGCGGTGTTCCGCGCGCTGGCGACGGTGGAGGGCACGCTCGGGCTGCTGTCGCCCGGGTTCGACATCCTCGGCGAGTCCCGGAAGTTCGCCGGGTCCCTGGTGGGGGAGCGGCTGCAGCCGGGGTCCCTGCGCGGCGCGGCGACCGACGAGCTGCTCGCGCTGCTGCCGGTGCTGCGACGGCTGCCCCGCCGCGTGGACCGGCTGACGTCGGCGCTGGAGCAGGGCCGGCTGACCGTGAACGTCCGCACCTTCGCCGACGAACGGGACCGCGCGGTGGTCTTCGGCATGCTGCACGAGGTGCTGCTGGCCCTGACCGGCGCCGCGACCGGCCTGATGGCGGTGCTGCTGCTCGCGAGCACCGGCGGGCCGCGAGTGCTGCCGGAGCTGACGCTGAACCAGCTGTTCGGCTACAACCTGCTGGTGGTCAGCGCGCTGCTGGGGCTGCGGCTGCTGTTCGTGGTGTTCCGCGCCCAGCGACGCGGGCCGGGGTAACGTCGGCGGCGGTGGCGCGCCACCCCGGACGAGACGTCGTACCCGGCAGGACAAGACGACGTGGGAGGACGTCGGCTTTCGTTCGGAGGTTTCTCGTCGTGGCGTGGATCGTGCTCATCGTGTCCGGGATCCTGGAAACCGTCTGGGCCGCGGCGCTGAACGCGGCGCGCGGCTTCACCAGGGTGGGGCCCAGTGTGTTGTTCGTCGTCGCGCTGGTCGCCAGCATGGCCGGGCTCTCCTACGCGATGCGGTCGATCCCCATCGGCACCGGGTACGCCGTGTGGGTGGGCATCGGCGCGATCGGCACCGCCGTCTACGGCATGGTCGCGCTGGGCGAACCGGCCACCGCGGCCCGGCTGGTGTGTCTCGGGCTGATCGTGGCCGGGGTCGTGGGGTTGAAGGTCCTGCACTAGCCGATGCCGAGCCCCGGCAGGCCGGGGATCAGCGGCGGGATCGAGATCAGCGGCGGTGGCGTCGTGGTCGTCGGGGTGGGGAGCCGGGTGCTGGTCGGCGCGCTGATCGGCGGCGGCAGGACCGTCGGCGTCCATCCGCTGCTCGACGGGGGCACCGGGCCGGTCGCGGTGGGCACGACCGGGGCGCTGCTGCCCGGCGCGGTGGGCGTCGTGGCGATCTCCACCGGCGGCGGGGACACCGTGCTCACCGGCGGCAGCGGCGCGCCCGACGGGATCCCGAGCAGCGCGTCCGGCGGCACGGCGCACTCGCCGGTGGCCGGGACCGCGCCGAGGTCGTCCGCCTCGCCGGTGGTGATGCGGTAGCAGGACAGCCGCCCGGCCAGCGCCGCCGCCCGCGCGTCGATGCGGTTGAGCAGCGTTCCGGCCTGCGTGAACCCGTTGCGGGCGCCGTCCGGCACGTCGAGGGCGGCGAGCTTGCCCGCCTGCTCGCTCGCCCACGTCCGCAGCTGGTCCAGCCGGGCCGTGTCGCCCTGCACACCGAGCACCGTGAGCTGCGCCGTCCCGGCCGTCGCCTCCGCGGCGAATGCCGACAACGTTGTCAGAAAAGCGCCGGTGTCCGCCGACGGCATCGCGGCGAGTTCGTCCAGCCGGTTCGACGCGAACTGCAGGTGCTTGGACCCGCGCGCGGCTTCGTCGAAGGTGAGCTGCAGCTCGGCGTCCTCGCTCGCCAGCTTCATGCCGTAGAGCGGGTCACCGGGCAGCGAGCCGCGGGAGAGCAGCAGGCCGACCCCGCCGACGAAGACGATCAGCGCGGCCGCGCCGGCGAGGACGGTCGCCAGCGCGCGGCGCCGCCTGCTGGGTTCCGCATCCAGCTTCCGCGAGATCTCGGCGCGGATCCGCGCCTTGGTGTCGTCGTCCGGTTCGACGGCGCGACCGAGCCCGCGGAGACCGGAGATGACTTCCAGCTCGCGCGCCGTCCACCGGTGCTCGTCCACACCTGCTGCAACGACGCAAACCGTCCGGTTGTTACGCGTTCAGCGCCACCCGTCCGGGAGGAGCTGGGCGAGCTTGCGCACCGCGCGGTGCTGCAACGCCTTGATGGCGCCCTCGTTGCGCTTCATGATCTGCGCTGTTTCGGCCAGCGACAGGCCCTGGATGAACCGCAGGACGATGCATTCCCGCTGGTCCTCGCCCAGCCCGGCGATCGCGGACAACAGCGCGTCGCGCGTCGCGCTGGTGACCGCCTGCTGCTCCGGGCCCGGTTCCGCGCCCGAGGGCGCGGCGAACGGCGCGGATCCCGAGTCGGCCACCTCGTCGGTCACCACCTCGAGCTTGTACCGGCTGGACTTGAGGTGGTCGAGCACGATGTTGCGGGCGATGGTGACGAACCAGGCACCCACGTCGCGGCCCTGGTAGCTGACCGACGAGATGCGCCGCAGCGCCCGCAGGAACGTCTCGCTCGTGATGTCCTCGGCGAGCTCGCGGTCGCTGAGGCGGAAGTACACGTAGCGGTACACGACGTCGACGTACTGGTCGTAGAGCGCGCCGAAGGCGGCGGTGTCACCCTGCTGGGCAGCGCGGACCAGGGCCCACGGCCCCGCCTGCTCGTCCGGCACCTCGTGCACGCGGGTGACCGTGCCGACGTGCAGACCCGCTGGGCGGGCGGCAAGCCAGTTCGTCACGGCGACTCCTTCGTCCGACCCGAGTGATCATCACCACTACGACGCGAGAAGCAGCATACGGGTAGTTACCCGGAAGTAGGTAGTGGCGGGGGTCTCGGAAGAGCGACGATCGCCGAGCTTCCCCATGACGGGTGAGCTGGTGCCACACTGACCCCATGAAAACCGGCAACATCGCCGACCTGCTCACCGGCGCCGCGGAGCAGTGGCCGGACGCCGTCGCGGTGATCGACACCGCCGCCGGCGTCAGCCTGACCTGGTCGCAGCTGGACGCGGCCGCCGGTGGGCTCGCGCAACGCCTCGCGGACCGGGGCGTCGGTGCCGGCGACCGGGTCGCGCTGCGGCTGCCCACCTCGGCGGACTTCGCCGTCACCCTCTTCGGCGTCACCCGGTGCGGTGCGATCGCGGTGCCGGTCTCGCCGCTGGCCCCGCGCCCCGAGCTGGACACCGTGCTCGCCCACAGCGGCGCGCGCCTGGTGATCAGCCGGAACCCCGACGACGGGACGGACGACGCGCCGGTGCTGCGGCCGGAAATCGGTCCCGGTGCGAATTTCCCCGTCCGCGGCGGCGGTGAGGACATCGCCGTGCTGTCCTACACCTCGGGCACCACCGGGCCGCCGCGCGGCGTGATGCTGTCGCACCGCGCGCTGCTGGCCAACCTCGAACAGCTGGGCCGGATCGACCCGGCGCCGGTCGGGCACCCGGACCGGGTGCTGATCGCCATCCCGCTGTTCCACGTCTACGGCCTCGGCCCCGGCCTGCTGCTGAGCACCGCGGTGGGCGCGACGGCGGTGCTGGCCGAGCGGTTCGACGCGCGGCAGGCGCTGCAGGCGTGCGTGGACCACCGCGTCACCGTGATCGGCGGGGTCCCCGCGATGTACGCCGAGCTGGCCCAGCTGGAGCCGGACGAGCTGGCCGCAGGCCTCGGCACGGTCCGCCTGCTCACCTCGGGCGCGGCGCCGCTGCACCCGAAGGTCCTCGCCGCGATCCGGGAGAAGACCGGGCTGGGCGTCTTCGAGGGCTACGGGCTCACCGAGACCGCGCCGGTGGTGACGTCGACGCTGGTCACCGGCTACCCGAAGCCCGGCTCGACGGGCCGGCCGCTGCCCGGCGTCGAGGTCCGGCTGGTCGGGCCGGACGGCTCCGGCGAGCCGGTGCCGCTCGACCCGGACGACCCGGAGGACGTGTTCGAGGAGGACGGCGACGGCACCGGCCTGGTCGCGATCCGCGGCGCCAACCTGTTCTCCGGCTACTGGCCGGACGGGGCGCACGGGCCGGACGCGGACGGCTGGTTCCGCACCGGCGACGTCGGGTTCCTGGACAGCGACGGCGACCTGCACCTGGTGGACCGCGCCAACGACCTGATCATCGTGAACGGCTTCAACGTGTACCCGCACGAGGTCGAAGAGGTCATCGCCGGTCTGCCGGGGGTCGCCGAGGCGGCCGTGGTGGGGGTGCTCGACGAGCGCAGCGGCGAGGCGGTCAAGGCGGTCGTGGTGCCCGCGCCCGGTGCGTCGCTGTCCGAGCAGCAGGTCGTCGAGCACTGCGCGGAGCGGCTGGCCGGGTACAAGGTGCCGCACACGGTCGAGTTCGCCGAGCGGCTGCCGCATTCGGCGACCGGGAAGCTGCGCCGGGTCCAGCTGCGGGGATGATTTCCCCATGGCCCACGAAGTGACCGTGATGACCCGCCAGGGCTGCTCGTCGTGCGTCCAGGCGGAGCGGGACGTCGAGCGGATCTGCGCCGAGCTGGGCGTGCCGTGGCGCGCCGAGGACGTCGACAGCGACCCGGAGTGGCAGGCCGAGTACGGCGACCGGGTGCCGGTGATCCTGGTCGACGGCGCCGAGCACGGCTACTGGAAGGTCGAGGAGGACCGGCTCCGGGCCGCGCTGGCGTAAGCGATCGGTAACCCCTCGGGGGTGCCCCGCCGGGCCAGACTGGTGGCGTGAGCACGAACCTCGAGTCGCCGCGGCTGTCCGCGCCCGTCGCCGGGCTGATCGGCGTGATCGCCCTGGTCGCCGCGCTCGGGGCCGGGCACCTGGTGGCCGGGTTCGTCGGCGCGGGCGCGTCGCCGTTCTTCGCCGTCGGCAACGCGGCCATCGACCTGACCCCGGGCTGGCTCAAGGACTTCGCGGTGCGGGCGTTCGGCACCGCGGACAAGGCCGTGCTGCTGACCGGTATGGCCGTCGTCGCGCTGGTGCTCGCGGTGGCCGCCGGGCTGGCCTCCCGCCGCCGGGCCGCGCCCGGGCTGGTGTTCGTGGCCGTGGTCGGCGTGCTCGGCGGAGCCGCCGTGTTCACCCGTCCCGACCTGGGGCAGATCGCGTTGCTGGCGCCGGTGGTCAGCCTGGTCGCCGGGCTCGCGGTGTTCGCGTGGCTGCACCGCACCGCGCTCGACGGGCAGTACTCGTCGGCCGCGCGGCGGAACTTCCTGATCGCCGTGGCGGGCGCCGGCGTGGCCGGGATCGCCGGGCAGCTGGTCGGCACGAGCAAGGACGCCGAAGGGTCCCGGGCGGCGGTCGGCCCGCTGGTCCCCGCGCGGACCGCGCCACCGGTCCCGGCCGGCGCGGACTTCGCGAAGTTCGGCACGCCGGCGTTCCTCACGCCCAACGCGGACTTCTACCGCATCGACACCGCGCTCGTGGTGCCCCAGGTGCGCACCGAGGACTGGTCGCTGCGGGTCCACGGCATGGTCGACCGCGAGATCACCTACTCCTGGTCCGACATCCGGAACCGGCCGCTGGTCGAGCGGATCGTGACCCTGTGCTGCGTGTCCAACCCGGTCGGCGGGCCCTACATCTCGACCGCGCGGTTCATCGGCGTCGACCTCGCCGAGCTGCTGGCCGAGGCCGGTGTCCGGCCGGGCGCCGAGCAGGTGTTCTCCACCAGCGCGGACGGCTGGACCGCGGGCACGCCGGTGGCCGCGATGGCCGATCCGTCCGTCGGCGCGATGCTCGCGATCGGCATGAACGGCGAGCCGCTGCCCATCGAGCACGGCTTCCCGGCGCGGCTGGTCGTGCCCGGGCTCTACGGCTACGTCTCGGCGACGAAGTGGGTCACCGACCTGGAACTCACCACCTGGGACGCGCGCACGCCGTACTGGCTGCAGCGCGGCTGGGCGCGGCAGGCGCCGGTGAAGACCGAGTCGCGGATCGACGCGCCGCGCGGCCCGGTCGCCGCCGGGCAGGTGCGGATCGCCGGGATCGCGTGGGCGCAGCACACCGGGATCGACCGGGTCGAGGTGAGCGTGGACGACGGCCCGTGGGCGACGGCGGAGCTGTCCACCGAGGTGACGGTGGACGCCTGGCGCATGTGGTGGGTGGACGTGCCGGTCGCGCGGGGTAGCCATGCCGTGCGGGTGCGGGCGACCGACCACAGCGGCTACACGCAGACCGATCAGCTCGCCGACGTCGTCCCGGACGGCGCCACCGGCTGGCACACGATCACCTTCACCGCGCGCTAGATGTGCTTTCGGTCATGCCGTTGACCAGCCACTTTGTGCCTGCGTTCACAAGTGGCTACCGTATTGCCGGTACCCCTCACGGCGGCCGTGCATCAAACCCGACTTCGCGGCCCGGGTCAAGAGGGATTTCGAAGCTCATCGAGGGCGTGGAACGAGGAGGCCGGCGTGGTGTCACAGCGTGGCCGGCGAAACGGTTCGGCCGTCGCCCGGAAGCTGTCCACCCCGGACGCCGACAACGCCCCCACCGCGGAGATGCCCGCGGTCACCGAGAACGGCGCCGAGGAGGCCAGGGTCCGCGCGATCCCGGAGGCCGCCGTCGCCCGTCTCGCCGTGTACCTGCGCGTCCTGTCCGCCATGTCCGAGCAGGGCGCGACCACCGTGGCCAGCGAGGAGCTCGCCACCGCCGCCGGCGTGAACTCCGCCAAGCTGCGCAAGGACCTGTCCTACCTCGGCTCGTACGGCACCCGCGGCGTCGGCTACGAGGTCGCGGTGCTGGTGGCCCAGCTCGAGCGCATATTGGGACTCACGCGACAGCACAAGGTCGCCGTCGTCGGAATCGGTAACCTCGGTCATGCGTTGGCCAATTACGGAGGCTTTCCCGGCCGGGGGTTCCCGGTCGAGGCGCTGTTCGACATCGACCCCGACCTGATCGGCGTTCCGGTCGGCGGGATCCCGGTGTCGCACCTCAACGACATCCCCGAGGTGTGCTCGGAGCGGGGGATCTCGATCGGCGTCATCGCGACGCCGCCGCCCGCGGCCCAGACGGTCGCCGACCGGCTGGTGCAGGGCGGGGTGCAGTGCATCCTGAACTTCGCGCCGGTGGTCCTCCAGGTGCCCGACCATGTCGAGGTGCGCAAGGTCGACCTGGCCGTGGAGCTGCAGATCCTGTCGTTCCACGTCGCCCGGCGAGCGGAGAACGTGGGTGGTAACGGAATGGTGGTGCGCTAAGTGAGTGTCCTGGCCGTCGGGCTGTCGTACCGCACTGCCGATCTCCGGACGCTGGAGAAGGTCGCGGTGCCCGCGACCGAGCTGGAGAAGGTGCTGCACGAGCTCCAGCAGTCGCCGCACGTGAACGAGGTCATGCTCGTCTCGACGTGCAACCGCATCGAGGTCTACTCGGTGGTCGAGGCGTTCCACGGTGGTCTGGCCGACATCTCCGAGGTGCTCGCGCGCCAGGCCGGCTGCGACGCCGCCGACCTCTACGACAACTTCTACGTGCACTACGCGGGCGCCGCCGTCGAGCACATCTTCTCCGTGGCCTCCGGCCTGGACTCGATGGTCGTCGGCGAGACCCAGATCCTCGGCCAGGTGCGCAACTACTACGCCGCCGCGCGCGAGGCCGGCACCGTCGGCCGCACCCTGCACGAGCTGATCCAGACCACGCTGCGCGTCGGCAAGCGCGTGCACACCGAGACCGGTCTGGACCACCTCGGCGCGTCCGTGGTGTCCGAGGCCCTCGGCGAGGCGCCCGACCTGGCGGGCAAGCACGCGGTGATCGTCGGCGCCGGCTCGATGGGCGCGCTGTCCGCGAGCCAGCTGCGCAAGAGCGGCATCGGCCGCATCACGGTCGTCAACCGCACCCTGGCCAACGCCGAGCGGCTCGCGGCCAACGTGACCGAGCAGGGCGTGCCCGCCGTGGCCGCGGGCATGGACGAGCTGACCGCCCGCCTCGCCGACGCCGACGTCGTGGTCGCCTGCACCGGCGCGCAGGACGTCGTCATCACGCCCGCGCACCTGGCCGGCCGCGGCGAGCGCCCGGTGGTGGTGTGCGACCTCGGCCTGCCACGGGACGTCCACCCCGACGTGGACAGCCTGCCCGGCGTCCGCCTCGTCGACCTGGAGACCGTCCGGAAGCGGATGGACTCGCTGGGCTCGGCGGGCAGCGCCAAGCAGATCGCCAAGGCCAACGGCATCGTGCTGGACGAGGTGCGCGAGTACCTCGCCGCCCAGCGCAGCGCCGCGGTCACCCCGACCGTCACCGCGCTGCGCAAGCGGGCCGCCGAGGTCGTCGACGCCGAGATGCTGCGGCTGGACAACCGGCTGCCCGGCCTCGACGCCGAGGTCCGCGACGAGTTCAACCGGACCGTGCGCCGGGTCGTGGACAAGCTGCTGCACGCGCCGACGGTGCGTGTGAAGCAGCTCGCCGCGGAAACCCAGGGCACGGACTACGCCAACGCGCTGCGGGAGCTGTTCGAGCTCGACCCGGCATCGCCTGCCGTCGTGTCGAGCCCGACCACCGAGCGCCTGCCCAGGACAGACGGTGAAAGCAAGTGACGAGGACCATTCGGATCGGGACGCGGGGCAGTGCCCTCGCCCTGACCCAGACCGGCACGGTCGCCGACGCGCTGCGCAAGGCGGGCCTGGAGGTCGAGATCGTCAAGGTCTCGACGCCCGGTGACCGCTCCAGCGCGCCGATCGCGGAGATCGGTGTCGGCGTGTTCACCTCCGCGCTGCGCGAGGCCCTGCTGAACAAGCAGGTCGACGTCGCGGTGCACTCGTACAAGGACCTGCCGACGGCGCCCGAGCGCGGCATCGTGCTGGCCGCCGTGCCGCCGCGGGAGGACCCGCGTGACGCGCTGATCGCCCGCGACGGGCTGACGCTGGGCGAGCTGCCCCCCGGCGCCCGCATCGGCACCGGTTCGCCGCGCCGCACGGCGCAGCTGCGCGCGCTCGGCCTCGGCTTCGAGGTCGTGCCCATCCGGGGCAACATCGACACCCGGCTGAACAAGGTCTTCGACGGCGAGCTGGACGCCGTCGTGCTCGCCCGCGCCGGCCTGGTCCGCCTCGGCAGGGCCGACGTGATCACCGAGACCCTGGACCCGATCCAGATGCTGCCCGCGCCCGCACAGGGCGCGCTGGCGGTGGAGTGCCGCGTCGACGACGTGGACATCGAACACCTTCTTCGGTCCATTGTGGACGACGAAGCGACACGGGCCGCGGTGACGGCGGAGCGGGCCATGCTGGCCGCGCTCGAAGCCGGCTGCAGCGCGCCCGTCGGCGCACTCGCCGAGGTGGTGGAGGATCTCGACGCGGACGGCTCGGTCATCGAGAACGTGTCGCTGCGCGGGGTCGCCGCCGCCGGCCTCGACGACGAGGGTGTGCAGCTGCTGCGCGCCTCGGCGGTCGCCGGCAAGAGCGAAGCGGAGCAACTCGGCCGCGACCTGGCCGCGGAGCTGCTCGACCTCGGAGCCGGCGCGCTGTCCGGCCCGGGCCGCGAATCACGGTGAAACAGTTCCTCGAACGGTTCGGCGCGCTCGCGCCGACTCATAGGAGAAAGACACGATGACCCCCGCGCGGACAACCGCTGGGCGCGTCGCCTTCGTGGGCTCCGGCCCCGGCGACGCCGGACTGCTGACCGTACGTGCCCAGGAGCTCCTGGCGAAGGCCGAGGTCGTGGTTACCGACCCGGACGTGCCCGCCGGCGTGCTCGCGGGCGCCAGCGCGGACGCCGAGGTCAGGCCCGCCGTCGGCGAGCCCGCCGAGGTCGCGAAGGACCTCGCCAACGAGGCCAAGGGCGGACGGCTCGTGCTGCGCCTGTCCAGCGGTGACCCGCTGACCAGCGCCGCCGCCGTCGCCGAGGTGCAGGCCGTCGCGAAGACCAGCGCGGTCTTCGAGGTCGTCCCCGGCATCACGCCGGGCTCGGCCGTGCCCGCCTACGCCGGCATCGCGCTCGGCGGCAGCTACACCGACGTGGACGTCCGCGGCGACGTCGACTGGGCGAAGGTGGCCGCGGCGCCGGGCCCGATCGTGCTGCACGCGACGTCCGGCCAGCTGGCCGAGGCCGCGGGCGCGCTGACCGAGCACGGCCTGGCAGGCACCACCCCGGTCGCCGTCACTGCCAACGGCACGATCAACACCCAGCGCACGGTCGACACCACGCTGGCGAGCCTGTCGCAGGACGCCGGTGAGCTGGTCGGCCCGCTCGTGGTGACCGTCGGCGAGCAGGCCGGGCAGCGGTCGAAGCTGTCCTGGTGGGAGTCGCGCGCCCTCTACGGCTGGAAGGTCCTGGTGCCGCGCACCAAGGAGCAGGCCGGTGAGATGGCCGAGCGGCTGCGCATCCACGGCGCCACCTCGCACGAGGTCCCGACCATCTCGGTCGAGCCGCCGCGCAGCCCCGCCCAGATGGAGCGGGCGGTCAAGGGCCTTGTCGACGGCCGCTACCAGTGGATCGTGTTCACCTCGGCCAACGCGGTGAAGGCCGTGTGGGAGAAGTTCGAGGAGTTCGGCCTCGACGCCCGCGCCTTCTCCGGCGTGAAGATCGCCTGCGTCGGCGAGGCCACCGCGGCCCGCGTGCGCGCGTTCGGCATCAACCCGGAGATGATCCCGCAGGGCGAGCAGTCCAGCGAGGGCCTGCTGGCCGAGTTCCCGCCGTACGACGACGTGCTGGACCCGGTGAACCGCGTGCTGCTGCCGCGGGCCGACATCGCCACCGAGACCCTGTCCGCCGGCCTGGTGGACCGCGGCTGGGAGGTCGACGACGTGACGGCCTACCGGACCGTTCGCGCCGCGCCGCCGCCGGCCGAGACCCGCGAGATGATCAAGACCGGCGGGTTCGACGCGGTGTGCTTCACCTCGTCGTCGACCGTGCGGAACCTGGTCGGCATCGCGGGCAAGCCGCACACCCGCACGCTGGTCGCGTGCATCGGGCCGAAGACCGCGGAGACCGCGGTCGAGTTCGGCCTGCGGGTGGACGTGCAGCCGGAGGTGGCCGACGTGCCGCACCTGGTCGACGCGCTCGCCGCGCACGCCGCCAAGCTGCGCGCGGAGGGCGCCCTGCCGCCGCCGCGGAAGGCGAAGCGCACCCGGCGTTCTTCCTGATCGTCCGGTGTTCCGGGGCCGTTCGTGGATTGCCACGGGCGGCCCCGAGCCATTTCCGGGGGACGGGTAAGCGCACCCGGCGTTCTTCCTGATCGTCAGCCCGTTGGGGCCGTCCGTGAGATCCCACGGGCGGCCCCGAGCGCGTTCCGCCGCCGGAGTACCGTCGATGGGGTGTTTCCCGAGCATCGTCCCCGCCGGTTGCGGAGCACGGCGGCGCTGCGGCGCCTCGTCAGTGAGACCACCCTCCGGCCGCGTCAGCTGATCCTGCCCATGTTCGTCGCCGAGGGCGCCACCGCGCCGCGGCCCATTTCGAGCATGCCGGGCGTCGTCCAGCACACCCGGGACACGCTGCGCAAGGCGGCCGTCGAAGCGGTGCAGGCCGGCGTCGGCGGGCTGATGCTCTTCGGCGTTCCCGCGAACCGCGACGCGACCGGCTCCGGCGCGGTCGACGAGAACGGCATCCTCAACGTCGCCCTGCGCGACCTGCGTGCGGAACTCGGCGACTCGACGGTCCTGATGGCCGACACCTGCCTGGACGAGTTCACCGACCACGGCCACTGCGGCGTGCTGGACGACCGCGGAGCCGTGGACAACGACGCGACGCTGGCGGTGTACGCGGACATGGCCGTGGCCCAGGCCGAAGCCGGGGCGCACCTGCTCGGGCCGAGCGGCATGATGGACGGCCAGGTCGGCGTGATCCGCCGGGCGCTCGACGAGGCCGGCCACACCGAGACCGGCATCCTGGCCTACTCCGCCAAGTACGCGAGCGCGTTCTACGGCCCGTTCCGCGAGGCGGTGGACTCCCAGCTCAAGGGCGACCGCAAGACGTACCAGCAGGACCCGGGCAACGCGCGCGAGGCGCTGCGCGAGATCGAGCTGGACGTCGAAGAGGGCGCCGACGCGATCATGGTCAAGCCGGCGCTGTCCTACCTGGACGTGATCCGCCTGGCGGCCGACGCGTCCCCGGTGCCGGTCGCGGCGTACAACATCTCCGGCGAGTACGCGATGGTCGAGGCGGCCGCGGCGAACGGCTGGCTGGACCGCGAGCGCACGATCCTCGAGGTGCTGACGTCCATCCGCCGGGCGGGCGCGGACATGATCCTCACGTACTGGGCCACGGAAGCGGCGGCCTGGCTCGACTGAGCCAGCGGCCGCTGCCAGTGCCCTCCACGTGCGCAGTAGGCTCTTCAGGGTGACCGCAGGGAACGAATCGGACGACGAGCGCCGCGCCCAGGGCCTGCCCCCGGCGCCGAGCCTGCCGGGCGACGAGGTCGAACGGCCCGAGCCGCCGAGGCCGGTGCAAGTGTCGTTCTGGTTGTGGGTCGCCTCCGCGGTGGTCCTCGTCATCGCCTACCTGGTGGTGTTCCTCGCCCGCCAGCAGGTCATCGACACCCTGGTCAAGGCCAACACGAACACCCAGATCACCCCGGACAAGATCGCCTCCGGCACCACGGTGCTGTTCGCGATGCTGCTGGTCGGCTCGGTGTCGTTCGCGGCCTTCTTCGTGCTGTTCGCCTGGAAGGCGCGGCAGGGCACCCGCTCCGCGCGCACCGTCCTGACGGTCCTGGTGGCGATCACGCTGGTGTTCCAGTTCGTGATGCAGGCCTACACCGGCATCTCGCTGATCGCGACGCTGCTCAGCCTCGTCGCGCTGGCGCTGATGTACATCCCGTCGGTGCAGCCGTTCTTCCCGAAGGTCGGCCGCCGGTAAGCCGTGGACCGGTACCTGGAGCGCGGAGCGAGCTGGACGGCCCTCGCGTACGGGCCCGGCTTCGCCCTGCTCGGGTTCCTGGCCGAGCTGCTCACCGGCGCCACGCACACGGTCGCGTGGGTGATCGTCGGCCTCGGGCTGGCCGCGATCACCGCGCCCTGGGTCTACGCGCGGCGGCGGTTCCTGACCGTCCGCGTCACCGGCGACGCGCTGTGGCAGGGCCGCGAACGCCTGCCGCTGACCGACATCGCCGAGGTCACCGACGTCGGCGCGCCGACCGGGGCGCGGGTCCTCGGCGGCGGCTGGACCACCCCGAACAAGTACGAGGCCCTGCCGATCCGGCTCACCGACGGCACCGTCGTGCTCGCCTGGGCCAAGGACGTCGAGGCGCTGCGGACCGCGCTGCGCCAGGCGCGGACGGCATGAGAGGCTGCTCACGTGACTGAACAGGCCCGCCTCAACCAGCCCGTGCGCGCGGTGGTCGCGCTGGCCGAGGTGCTGCTCGCGGCGGTCGCCGTGTGGGGCGCGTTCCAGTTGTGGCAGCAGGGCGTGCACACGGTCGTGGTGACCCTCACCGACGGCACCGTCCTGACCAGCACGCGCTGGGTCGGGAGCTGGATGTCCGGCGCGATCGGCCTCGGCGTGGTCGCCGGGGTCCTGCTGGTCGACGCCGTGCGCGAGGTCCTGCTCGCGGTCCGCGTCAAGCGCCGCCGCAAGAGCCGCGAGTCCGAGCGCGACGAGGACGACTTCGGCTACTTCACCGGACACCTGAACCAGGCCTGACGGGACCTTTGCAAGACTGGGGTCTGTGACGCAAGCAGTCGACAAGTCCAGGGCATGGTTCGACCGGGCCGCCGCTGTGACGCCGGGTGGGGTGAACTCCCCGGTGCGGGCGTTCAACTCGGTGGGCGGCACGCCGCGGTTCATGGTGCGCGGCGAGGGCCCGCACCTGTGGGACGCGGACGGCAACCGCTACGTGGACCTGGTGTCCTCGTGGGGGCCGATGATCCTCGGGCACGCGCACCCGGCGGTCGTCGAGGCGGCCCGCGCGGCCGCGAGCTCGGGCCTGTCGTTCGGCACGCCGACGATCGGCGAGGTCGAGCTGGCCGAGGAGATCATCGACCGGGTCGACCCGGTGCACCAGGTGCGGCTGGTCAACTCGGGCACCGAGGCGACGATGAGCGCGATCCGGCTGGCCCGCGGGTTCACCGGCCGCAGCAAGATCATCAAGTTCGCCGGCTGCTACCACGGGCACGTCGACGCGCTGCTCGCCCAGGCCGGGTCCGGCGTCGCCACGCTCGGCCTGCCGACCTCGCCCGGGGTGACCGGGGCGCAGGCCGCGGACACGATCGTGCTGCCCTACAACGACATCGAGGCCGTGCGGCAGTCGTTCGCGGAGAACCCGGACTCGATCGCGGCGATCATCACCGAGGCCGCCGCGGGCAACATGGGCGCCGTCGCGCCAGCCGGCGACTTCAACGCGCAGCTGCGCGACATCGCGCACGACAACGGCGCGCTGCTGATCATGGACGAGGTCATGACCGGCTTCCGGGTGTCCCGGTCCGGCTGGTTCGGCATCGAAGGCGTGCCCGGCGACCTCTACACCTTCGGCAAGGTCATGTCCGGCGGGCTGCCCGCCGCGGCGTTCGGCGGCCGCTCCGACGTGATGGCCCGGCTCGCCCCGACCGGCCCGGTCTACCAGGCCGGCACGCTGTCCGGGAACCCGGTCGCGGTGGCCACCGGCCTGGCGACCCTGCGCGCGGCCGACGACGAGGTGTACCGCCGCCTCGACGCCAACTCGCAGCGCCTCGGTGCGCTGTTCAGCGAGGCGCTGACCAAGGCGAGCGTGCCGCACCACGTCGCCTACGCCGGGAACCTGCTCAGCGTGTTCTTCCGCGAGGAGCCGGTGCGCGACTACCACGACGCCACCAGCGCGGACACCTGGCGCTTCCCGCCGTTCTTCCACGCGCTGCTGGAACGCGGCGTGTACGGGCCGCCGAGCGCGTTCGAGGCCTGGTTCGTCAACTCCGCGATGGACGACGCGGCGTTCGAGGTCATCGAGGCCGCGCTGCCCGCGGCCGCGAAGGCCGCTGCGGAGGCCCGTCAGTGACGACCATCGTGCACCTCCTGCGGCACGGCGAAGTGCACAACCCGGAGGGGATCCTCTACGGCCGCCTGCCCGGCTTCCACCTGTCCGAGCGCGGCCGCCGCCAGGCGCTGACGGTCGCCGAGGCCGTCGCCGCCCACGACATCACCCACGTGGTCGCCTCGCCGCTGCAGCGCGCGCAGGAGACCGCGGCCCCGATCGCCGCGGCGCACCGGCTCGACGTGCAGACCGACGAGCGGCTGATCGAGGCGGGCAACATGTTCGAGGGCCAGAAGGTCGCGGTCGGCGACGGCGCGCTGCGCCAGCCGCGGCACTGGTCGAAGCTGCGCAACCCGTTCCTGCCCTCGTGGGGCGAGCCGTACGTGGAGATCGCCCACCGGATGCTCGGCGCGGTCCTGCGGGCCCGCTCCAAGGCCGAGGGCCACGAGGCGCTGTGCGTGTCGCACCAGCTGCCGATCTGGACGCTGCGCCGGTTCCTGGAGGCCAAGCCGCTGTGGCACGACCCGCGCCGCCGCCAGTGCTCGCTCGCGTCGCTGACCAGCCTGGTCTTCGACGGCGAGGAGCTGGTGAAGATCGTCTACAGCGAGCCGGCCGGCGCCACCGACCCGAAGGTGACCGGGGCATGAAGCGGATCCTCGCGGCCGTGCTGGCGAGTGTTTGCGTGCTCGCCGGGTGCAGCACCGGGAACGACGCGGTGTCGCAGGGCAGCAACTTCGAGTTCGTCGCGCCCGGCGGCAAGACCGACATCCTCTACGAGGGCGCCGACCGGCAGCCGATCCCGAACCTGTCCGGCGAGGACCTGATGACCGAGGGCAAGACGATCTCGGTCGCGGACTACGCCGGCAAGGTCGTCGTGATCAACATCTGGGGCCAGTGGTGCGCGCCGTGCCGCACCGAGGCGCCGGAGCTGGAGAAGCTCTACCTGGCGCACCAGGCCAACGGCGTGCAGGTGCTCGGCCTCGACGTCCGCGACGACGACCGCTCGGCGCCGCAGGACTTCGTGCGCAACCGGCAGCTGACCTACCCGTCGATCTACGACCCGCCGGGCCGCAGCCTGCTGCAGCTGTCCGGCTACCCGCGCAACGTCGTGCCGTCCACGATCATCCTGGACAAGCAGCAGCGGGTGGCCGCGGTCTACCTGCGGTCCATCCTGGCCAGCGACATCGAGCCGGTGGTCCAGCGGCTCGCGGCCGAATAACCCGAGCGCAGGAAGACCCCGAGCGCCAGCGCGCCGCCGAACAGCAGGAACGCGGTCCCGGCGACCGTCGGCGGGTGCGGTGTCGCGAGCTGGGGCGAGACCCGCGCCCACTGCTGGATCGCGACGGCGGCCGCGGCGGTGGACAGCGTCAGCCCGGCCACGCCCAGCGGGGCGCCCCACTTCCCGGCGCCGCGCAGCACGATCACCAGCACCGCGAGCACGCCGGCGACCTGCACGGCGGGCAGGTTCACCACCTCGGGCCGGGCGACGAGGTGGTCCATCGCGAGCTGCGCACCGGCCGAGCCGAGCACGCCGGCGGAGGCCATCAGCGCCCCGGCCCACCACCGCAGGTGCAGCGCGGCCCACGGCGCGGCGGCGGTCAGCGCGCAGCACAGCAGGAACGGGACCGAGCGCCAGGCGACTTCGGTGCGGGTGATTTCCCACACCAGCGGGGCTCCGACCAGCACGGACAGCGACGCGTGGACACGCAGCGGAATCGTCATGGGCGAAAAGGTATGGTGCGGACCACGGCGCCGGCTTCGGTCGAAGAGCTCGCCGTCCTCGGCCGATCGGCCGAGACCATCCCGGTGAACTCACACCGAACTCACTGCTTACCCTCGAACCGTGAACTCCGTGACCGAGCTGGCGACCTCCGGGCCGCTGCTGCTCGCCGCCGGGGTCGCCCTGCTCGCCGGCGCCATCTCGTTCGCCTCGCCGTGCGTCGTCCCGCTCGTGCCGGGTTACCTCGCCTACCTCGCCGCGCTGGTCGGCGCCGACGCGCCCGCCGTGACCGCGGACGAGGACCGCAAGAAGGGCCGCTACGCCGTCGTCGGCGCGGCCGGCCTGTTCGTCCTCGGCTTCACCGTCGTGTTCGCCGCGGGGGTCGGCAGCCTGGTGTGGCTCGCCGACGCCCTGCTGGTCAACCAGGACCTGCTGCAGCGCGTCGGCGGCGTGGTGACGATCGCGATGGCCCTGGTGTTCCTCGGCCTCATCCCGGCCCTGCAGCGCGACGTCCGGTCGCACCGCGTGCCGCGCGGCGGCCTGCTCGGCGCGCCGCTGCTGGGTGCGGTGTTCGGTCTCGGCTGGACGCCGTGCATCGGCCCGACGCTGTCCGGGGTGCTCGCGCTGGCCGCGGGCACCGGCTCCAGCGGCGCCCGCGGGTTCCTGCTGGTCCTGGTCTACTGCCTGGGCCTCGGCCTGCCGTTCCTGCTCATCGCGTTCGGCGCGCGCTGGGCCGTGCGCGCCACCGACTGGCTGCGCCGCAACGGCCGCCGGGTGCAGATCTTCGGCGGCGGGCTGCTCCTCGTCGTCGGGGTCCTCCTGGTCACCGGCCTGTGGGGCGAGCTGGTCAGCTGGCTGCGCGACGCCTTCGTCACGGACACGGTGCTGCCGCTGTGACCGCCACCGAAGCGCCCCCGGACCCCAAGCCGTACCGCAACTCGCCCGCCAAGCGCGTCCTGGCGTTCCTGCGCAACACCTGGCGCGGGCTCACCGCGATGCGCACCGCGCTGATCCTGCTCTTCCTGCTCGCGCTGGCTGCGCTGCCCGGCGCCCTGCTGCCGCAGCGCACGCTGAACGCCCCGAAGACCGAGCAGTACATCGCCGACCACGGCTGGTGGGGCACGCTGCTGGACCGCCTGCAGTTCTTCGACGTCTACTCCAGCGTCTGGTTCTCGGCGATCTACCTGCTGCTGATGATCTCGCTCATCGGCTGCCTGCTGCCGCGCAGCGTCGAGTACTTCAAGTCGATGCGCGCCAAGCCGGTGCTGACCCCGCGCAACCTGTCCCGGCTGCCGCACTTCGCCGAGGCCACCACGCCGCGCGACCCGGACGAGGTCATCGCCGCCGCTCGCGATCGGCTCAAGGGCTGGCGCAGCGTCGAGCGCGCGGAGGAGGGTGGGGCCCGCACGATCAGCGCCGAGCGCGGATACCTCCGCGAGACCGGCAACCTGGTCTTCCACTTCGGGATGCTCGGGCTGATCATCGCGTTCGCGCTCGGCAAGATGTACACCTACGAGGGCCAGGTGATCGTCCAGGCCAACGGGTCCCAGTTCTGCAACTCCGGGATCTACGCCTACGACTCGTTCACCCCCGGCCTGCGCGTCGACGGCACCGACCTGAACCCGTTCTGCGTCAAGGTCAACGACTTCACCGCCGAGTTCACCGAGGCCGGCCAGCCGATCCAGTACAAGTCGAACGTCCAGTACCAGGCGGGCGCGGACCTGGAGACCGGCACCTGGCGCGACTACCTGCTCGAGGTCAACTCGCCGCTGCGCCTGGCAGGCGACCGCGTCTACCTGCTGGGCAACGGCTACTCGCCGATCTTCACGATCACCTGGCCGGACGGCACCACCCGCACGCAGGCCACGCAATGGCGCCCGACCGACGGCACCGGGACGCTCAACGAGGGCGCGACCAAGTTCGACCCGCCGAACATCACCGACCCGTTCGAGCGGCGCACCAAGCAGCTCGCGATCACCGGCCTGTTCGCGCCGGACGGCCTGCTGCACGGCGGGGTGCTGACCGGCGGCGGCCCCGAGATGACCAACCCGATGGTCGCGGTCGACGTGATGCGCGGCGACCTCGGCCTCGACTCCGGGCAGAGCCAGTCGATCTTCTCCATCGACCAGTCCATGGTGGACGACGGCCGCCTCAGCCGCGTCGCCCGCTCGAACCTGAACGTCGGCCAGTCGGTCACCCTCGACGACGGCACCGTGGTGCGGTTCGACGGGGTGCAGCGCTTCGTGTCGCTGCAGATCTCGCACGACCCGACCCAGACCTACGTGCTCGGGTTCGCGGTCGCGATGTTCCTCGGCCTCGGGTTGTCGTTGCTGATCAAACGTCGCAGGCTGTGGGTGCGGGTCGTCCCGGCCGGCGAGGGCGGGACGGGTACCGTGGTCGCGGTGGGCGGGCTCGCCCGCACCGACCAGGCGGGCTACGGCGAGGAGTTCACCCGGATCGCGGAAGAGCTGCTCACAGGCAAGAAGAAGAGGTAGGTAATGCCGGTCAACGAAACGTTGTCCCAGTACAGCGACTGGTCCTACACGACGGCGACCGCGATCTACGTACTGGCGCTGGTCTTCTTCCTCATCGAACAGTCCTTCGGCGCCAAGGGGCGCCGCGCGGCCGAGCGCACCCGGGAGCGGGCGCGTGAACTCGTCGGCGCCGGCGGCCCGGACAGCACCGAGACCGTCACCCCTCCGGCTGAAACTCCCGCGGCCCGCGCCGCCCGTGGCCGCGCCGAGCGCATCGGCCGCATGGGCGCCGCGCTGACCGTCCTGGGCGTGCTGCTGCACCTGGCCGCGCTGGTGCTGCGTGGCCTGGCGACGCACCGCGTGCCGTGGGGCAACATGTACGAATACATCATGGCGGTGACGTTCATCGCCGTGGTGACCTGGCTCGTGGTGATCCGCAAGTTCCCGGCCCGCCACCTGTCCGGCTTCCTGCTGCTGCCGGTCGTCATCCTGATGTTCGTCGGCGGCACGATGCTCTACACCGTGGCCGCGCCGGTCCAGCCCGCGCTGCAGTCGTACTGGCTGGTCATCCACGTCTCCGCGGCGGCCGCGTCGTCCGGCATCTTCCTGGTGCCCGGTGTCGCCAGCATCCTGTACCTGGTCCGCTCGGCGCACGAGCGCGACCCGAAGCGCTTCGCCCGGTTCGGCTCGCGGCTGCCCGCGGCCGACGTGCTCGACCGCATCGCCTACCGCACCACCGTGTTCGCGTTCCCGCTGTTCACGTTCGGCGTGCTGTGCGGCGCGGTGTGGGCCGAGGCCGCCTGGGGCCGGTTCTGGGGCTGGGACCCGAAGGAGACCACCGCGTTCATCGCGTGGATCGTCTACGCCGCGTACCTGCACTCGCGGGCCACGGCCGGCTGGCGCGGCACCCGCGCGGCGGTCATCAACACCGTCGGCTTCGCGGTGACGGTGTTCAACCTGTTCTTCGTCAACCTCGTCACCACGGGCCTGCATTCCTACGCCGGGGTCGGCTGATGACCGAGCCGCGCGAACCCGAGTCCTACTTCTCCGACGAACGAACCGACTCCACCTCGCACCCGGCTCCTCCGCCGCCGCGGCACCAGCAGCCCGGCTACGACCCGAACCTGCCCCCGCTGCAACAGCAGCAGTACGGGCAGCCGCAGTACCCGTACCCGCCGTTGCCGCAGCCCTCGCGGCCGCGTCACGCCGCGCCCGACCGCCCGGTGCGGCCGCCGAAGCGCGTGCCCCAGTCGGGCTGGCGCAAGGCGGTCTACGTCGCCTCCGGCAAGCTGATCAACCCGGGGGAGAGCCCGCAGGAGCAGCGGCAGCGGGAGCTGGTCGCGCGGGTGAACCAGCCGCTGCGCGGGTGCTTCCGCATCGCGATGCTGAGCCTCAAGGGCGGGGTCGGCAAGACCACGATCACCACCACGCTCGGCTCGACGTTCGCGGCGCTGCGTGGTGACCGGGTGATCGCGGTGGACGCGAACCCGGACCGCGGCACGCTGTCGCAGAAGATCCCGATCGAGACCACGGCGACGGTTCGGCACCTGCTGCGGGACGCGGACAAGATCACGCGCTACAGCGACGTCCGGGCCTACACGTCACAGGGGTCGAGCCGGCTGGAGATCCTCGCCAGCGAGCAGGACCCGGCGGTGTCGGAGGCGTTCTCCGAGAGCGACTACCTGCGCACGGTCAACCTGCTGGAGCACTTCTACAACATCGTGCTCACCGACTGCGGCACCGGTCTGATGCACTCGGCGATGAAGGGCGTGCTGGACGCGGCCGACGCGCTGGTCGTGGTGTCGTCGGGTTCGGTCGACGGTTCGCGCAGCGCCTCGGCGACGCTGGACTGGCTGGACGCCCACGGCTACGGCGACCTGGTGAAGCGGTCGGTGACCGTGATCAACTCGGTCCGCCCGAAGGCCGGCTCGGTGGACCTGGACAAGCTGGCCGCGCACTTCGCGGCGCGGACCCGCGCGGTGTGCCGGATCCCGTTCGACCCGCACCTCGAAGAGGGCGCGGAGATCGAGCTGGAGCGCCTGACACCGGAGACGCGCATGGCGCTCCTGGAGTTGGCGGCCACCATGGCGGACGCCTTCCCCGGTAAACGGTAGAGAGAATTCCAGAGGCGGCCCACGTAGCGGTGCGGGTAGCGGAACCTCGGAATCCCGCCCGCCACCCGACCACCGCCCCTCATCGAGGCGCTTCGCGCGACAGTGCCGTCACCACGTCGGCGCTGTCCTCGCGAGGGGGCTCCTGAGAACCCGCGGCGGTGCGAGTTGCGCACGTGGAGAAGAGCAGGCGATCAGTCTTCCTCGGACTTCGGCGGCTTCTGCTCGCCGAGCTTGCGCAGGAATTCGGGGTCGTCGTCCGGCGGGACGGTCGCTCGCGAGGACACCCCGACGTGCTCGGGGCCGAAGGCTCGCCACAACAGGACAGCGATGGTGAGCGCTCCGATCGCTGCGAGCAGGTAGATCATCCCCGCTCCCTTCCGAGTGCGTTGGCGCGGAACTGCTGTACCGAGGGTAACCCCTCCGGCGTGAGTTCCGGTTGACGCGCCCGGGCCCCGCGGGTCCGGCTGGGCCGGTCCGCGGGGTTCTCGCCCACCTGCTCAGACGCGCGCGGGTTCGTTCGCGTCCGTGGTGAGCTCGGCCAGCAGGGCGTTGACCTCGGACTCCCGGAACCGCCGGTGCCCACCGGGGGTGCGGATCGAGCCGATGCGGCCCGCGGTCGCCCACCGGGTCACGGTCTTCGGGTCCACCCGGAACAACGCGGCGACTTCGCCGGGCGTCAGCAGGCGCCCTCCCGTGCTAGCGGTCATTTTCCGCCTCCTTCACGACCAAACTGCTAAACCGGAGGTCGAAGCCCCGGTTCGATCAACACGGCAATCGTGGCATCTCACCCGCCAGGTACTCGAACGGTTGTCGAAGAGTAAAGGGTAAGTAATGGACAAAACGCCCAGCTTGTGGACGCTAAGCAACGGTGCCGGCAGCGGTCGCGGGCCGTGGGTAAAGGCCGCCTAGGCTGGTCCGCGTGGATGCCCTGGACCGCAAGATCATCGCCGCGTTGCGCTTGAACGGCCGTGCCACCTACGCGGAGCTGGGCAGAACCGTGGGCCTGTCCGCGTCGTCCGTGCACGAGCGCGTCGGCAAGCTGGAGGCGGCCGGGGTGATCACCGGGTACCACGCGACCGTCAACCCGAGCACGGTCGGTCTCGGCGTGACGGCGCTGGTCGGCATCCAGCCGACCGACACCGCCGAGGACAACGACGTGGCCGACGAGCTGGGGGCGCTGCCCGAGGTCGAGAGCTGCTACGCGGTCGCCGGGGACGAGGCGTTCGTGGTGAAGGTGCGGGTGCCGACGGTCGACGACCTGGAGCACACGCTGGGCAGGCTGCGCCGGATCGCCGGGGTGGCGCGCACGCGGACCACGGTGGTGCTGTCCACGCGCTTTGAGGGCAGGCCGAACAACACGGTGCTGGAAAACCCGCCGCAGACCGGCGCGTAGGCTCGTCAAACGTGAGCGAGACCCGTACTCATCTGGGCCGTGACCTGACGCTTTACCTGCTCGCGCGGTTCGGGCTGATCGTCGTCGTGGCGGCCGTGCTCGTCCTGGTGAAGGTGCCGTTGCTGGTCGCCGTCGCCGTCGGTGTGGTGGTCGGCCTGCCGGTCGGGCTGCTCGTGTTCCGCAAGCTGAACGCGCGGGTCACCGCCGGTCTCGCGGTGCGCAACGAGCACCGGGCGCGGGAGCGCGCGAAGCTGCGGGCCCAGCTGCGGGGCGAGGATGCCGGCGACGAATAGGGCGTGGGTGCGCGAGGCGATCCGCCTGATCGAGGCCGACGCCAACCGCAGCGCCGACACGCACCTGCACTGCTTCCCGCTGCCGCCCGAGTGGGGCGTGGACCTGTACCTGAAGGACGAGTCGGTGCACCCGACCGGCTCGCTCAAGCACCGGCTGGCGCGGTCCCTGCTGCTCTATGCGCTGGTCAACGGGCAGATCGGCCCGGAAACGACGTTGATTGAGGCGTCCAGCGGTTCGACCGCGGTGAGCGAGGCGTATTTCGCGCGGATGCTCGGGCTGGACTTCGTGACGGTGGTGCCGCGCAAGACCAGCCGGGAGAAGATCGAGCTGATCGAGTTCTACGGCGGCCGGTGCCACTTCGTGGACGTGCCGTCCGCGATGTACAGCGAGGCCGAGCGGCTGGCCGCGGAGTGCGGCGGGCACTACCTCGATCAGTTCACCTACGCCGAGCGGGCGACGGACTGGCGCGGCAACAACAACATCGCGGAGTCGGTGTTCGCGCAGATGCGCGCGGAACGGCATCCGGTGCCGTCGTGGATCGTGGTGGGCGCGGGCACCGGCGGGACGAGCGCGACGTTCGGCCGGTACGTGCGCTACCGGCGGCACACCACGAAGATCGCGGTGGCCGACCCGGAGAACTCGTCGTTCTACGGGGCGTGGCAGACCGGCGCGATGGACTACACCACGGGCATGCCGTCACGCATCGAAGGCATCGGACGGCCGCGCGTGGAGCCGTCCTTCGTGCCGACGGTCATCGACCACATGATCCAGGTTCCGGACGCCGCGTCCATGGCGGCGATCAGGCTGCTGCGGGAGCGCACCGGCCACTGGGCGGGCGGCTCGACGGGCACGGCGCTGTACGCCGCGTTCGAGATCATCGCGGGCATGCTCGAAGCCGGCCAGGTGGGCAGCGTGGTGACCCTCATCTGCGACGGCGGCGAGCGGTACGCGCACACCTACTACAACGACGACTGGATCGCCGAACAGGGCTTCGACCTGACCCCGCACACGGCCCGCATGGAGCGGTTCCTGGCGACGGGCAAGTGGATCAGCTGACCGCGAGTCCCACGGCGGTCAGCACCGACCAGGCCAGCATCGCCAACCCGGTGTCCTTCAGCACCGGGATCAGCCCCGGCCCGTTCCCCCCGCCGGTGATCACCCGCACCGGGGTCCGCAGCAGCGGCGCCGTCACCAGCGCGATCAGCAGCCAGGGGTGCCACACCGCCAGCAGCACCGTCACCACGTACGGCACCGCGATCAGCGCCAGGTAGAACCGCCGCGTGCCGGCGTCCCCAAGCCGCACCGCGAGGGTCACCTTCCCGGCCACCCGGTCGGTCGGGATGTCCCGCAGGTTGTTGGCCACCAGCACGGCCATCGAGAAGCACCCGACGGCCACCGCGGCCCCCAGCGCTTCCCAGCTGATCCGCCCGGCCTGCACGTACACGGTGCCCAGCACGGCGGCCAGGCCGAAGAAGATGAACACCGCGACCTCGCCGAGCCCCGCGTAGCCGTAGGGCTTCCGGCCGCCGGTGTAGAACCAGGCGCCGAGGATGCACGCGGCCCCCATCGCGAGCAGCCACCACCGCCCGGTGACCGCCACCAGCACCAGCCCGAGCACCCCGGCCACGCCGAAGCAGGTCAGCGCGGCGGTGAGCACGAGCTTCGGCGCCGCGGCACCGGAGCCGACCAGGCGGAGCGGCCCGACCCGGTCGGCGTCCGTGCCGCGGATGCCGTCGGAGTAGTCGTTGGCGAAGTTGACGCCGATGATCAGCGCGAGCGCCACGAGGAGCGCCAGCAACGACTGCCACCAGGTGAACGCCCCCAGCTGGATCGTCGCCCCCACGCCCGCCACCACGGGAGCCACCGCGTTGGGCAGCGTCCGCGGCCGGGCACCCTCGATCCACTCCGTCACAGTCGCCATGACTGCATTCTCGTCGAGCGCGCTTACTCCGCGGCGACCGGTACGGACCAGGTGAGCGTGCCGGAGTCCGGCAGGGGCGGATCGGCCGCCGCCGTGCCGGCCACCGCGAGGACGGCGAACGCGGCACCGACGGCCGCGACCAGGAGACGTTTCAGCGAGATCATTGGCTAACTGAAAAACGGCCCGCCCCGGATGTCAACCAACCGGGGGAAAAATCTGCTCCGCGACCGCTGTTCGGTCGATTTTGCCGGGCCCGCGCAGCGGGAGTGTGGTAACGAACTCGACCCGCTTCGGCACGGCCGCCGCACCCGCCGCCGAGCGCACCGCGGCCCGCAGCTCGTCCACGTCCGGCGCCTCGCCCTCGGGCACGACCGCGGCCGCCACGACCTGGCCCCACTCCGCGTCCGGCAGCCCGACGACGCACGTCTCCCGCACCCCGGGCAGGGACGTGATCAGGCGTTCCACCGCCGCCGCCGACACCTTCACCCCGCCGGTGTTGATCACGTCGTCGAGGCGGCCGAGGACTTCCAGGCGCCCGTCGCGTAGCTGCCCGCGGTCCCCGGTGCGGAACCAGCCGCCGTCGAACGCCGCCGCGGTGAGGTCGGGCCGCAGCCGGTAGCCGTGGGTGAGCACCGGCCCGGAGATGAGGATCCGGCCGTCGTCGGCGATCCGCACGTCGACCCCGTCCAGCGGCACCCCGTCGTAGACGCAGCCGCTCGCGGTCTCGCTCATCCCGTAGGACGGGACGATCCGCACCCCGGCCTCCTTGGCGCGGGCGCGTAAGGCCGGGGTGGTCGCGGCGGCGCCGAGGATGATCGCGTCGAACGCCTTTGCCGCGTCCAGGCCGGGGCCGCCGGCGTCGAGCAGCCGGGTCAGCTGGGTCGGAACCATCGCGGTGTAGCGCGGCCCGTTCCCGGCGAGCACCGGCCGCGCGGCCTCGGCGAAGCGTTCCGCCCGGAACGGCCCGGGCGGCAGCACCGCGAACGGCTGTCCGGCCAGCATCGACCGGACCAGCACCTGCAGGCCGCCGATGTAGTTCGCGGGCGTGGCGAGCAGCCACCGTCCCGGCCCGCCGAGCCGCGCGTGCGTGGCCGCCGCGGAGGCCTGCAGCGCCTCGGCGGACAGCAGCACGCCCTTGGGCTCGCCGGTGGACCCGGAGGTCGCGATGATCACCGCGGTGCCCGGCTCCACCGGCTCGTCCGGCCGCATGCCCGCCAGCAGCCCGGCGGCCTTGGGGTCGCCGCCGTCCAGCGGCAGCACCGCCTCGCCCCCGTCGAGCGCCGCGGCCAGTGCCCCGGCCAGCTCGTCGACCGACTCCGGACCCCGCAGCCAGACCTCGCGCACGCGCACCTCAGTAGTAGTAGGGGAAGGCGGACCAGTCGGGGTCCCGCTTCTGCAGGAACGCGTCCCGCCCCTCGACGGCCTCGTCCTGCATGTAGGCCAGCCGGGTGGTCTCGCCCGCGAAGACCTGCTGCCCGACCAGCCCGTCGTCGATCAGGTTGAACGAGTACTTCAGCATCCGCTGGGCCGTCGGCGACTTGCCGAGGATCTCCCAGCCCCACTGCAGCGCCTCGGCCTCCAGCTCGGCGTGCGGGACGACCGCGTTGACCGCGCCCATCCGGTGCATCTGCTCGGCGGTGTACTCGCGGCCGAGGAAGAAGATCTCCCGCGCGAACTTCTGCCCGACCTCGCGTGCCAGGTAGGCCGACCCGAACCCGCCGTCGAACGAGCCGACGTCGGCGTCCGTCTGCTTGAACCGCGCGTGCTCGGCCGAGGCGAGGGTGAGATCGCACACCACGTGCAGCGAGTGCCCGCCGCCCGCGGCCCAGCCAGGGACCACCGCGATCACGACCTTCGGCATGAACCTGATCAGCCGCTGGACCTCCAGGATGTGCAGGCGGCCGGCCCGCGCGGGGTCCACCGTGTCGGAGGTCTCGCCGCTCGCGTACTGATACCCGGACCGACCGCGAATACGCTGGTCACCACCGGAACAGAACGCCCACCCACCGTCCTTCGGCGAGGGACCGTTCCCCGTCAGGAGGACGCAGCCGACATCTGAGCTCATCCGCGCGTGGTCGAGAGCGCGGTACAGCTCGTCGACGGTGTGCGGGCGGAAGGCGTTGCGAACCTCGGGGCGGTCGAACGCGACGCGCACGACGCGTTTGCCGGAGCGGGCCTCGACGGAACGGTGATAGGTGATGTCGGTGAAACCGAAACCCTCGATTTCGGTCCAGGCGGACGGGTCGAACAGCTCGGAAACCTGGGCGTCATGCACGTTTGGGAGAATAGGCCGTGTGACTGTGGTGACGGGTGACACGCCGGGGGGTCCCCGGTGAATCCGTCGACCGCCCAGGCCAAGGTGATCGTGGACGAACTCGTCCGCAACACCGTCTCGCACGTGGTGCTTTGCCCCGGCTCGCGCAACGCGCCGTTGTCGCTGGCGCTGTACGACGCGGCCGCCGCCGGGCGCCTCCAGCTGCACGTCCGCATCGACGAGCGGGGCGCGGGCTTCCTCGCGCTGGGCATCGCGGCGCGCACCGGACGACCGGTCGCCGTGGTCTGCACCAGCGGCACCGCGGCGGCGAACTTCCACCCGGCCGTCCTGGAGGCCGACCGCGCCGGGGTCCCGCTGATCGTGCTCACCGCCGACCGCCCGCCGGAGCTGCGGGCCGCGGGCGCCAACCAGGTCATCGAGCAGCAGCGGCTCTACGGCGGCGCGGTGCGGTACTTCGACGAGCTGGCCGTCGCCGAGCGGCGCGGTGGCCAGAACGCGTACTGGCGCAGCCAGATCTGCCGGGCGTGGAACGCGGCGTACGGCGAATGGCGGTGCGGCCCGGTCCACCTGAACGTCCCGTTCCGCGAGCCGCTGGTGCCCGACGGCGACGATGAGTGGTTCGAGTCGCTGGAGGGCCGCCCCGGCGGGGAGCGCTGGACCGAGCTGCCGGACTTCGGCGCGCTGCCGTCGTTCGTGGTCCCGTCGGCGCGCTGCGGTCTGGTCATCGCGTGCGACAGCGGGGTGCGGGCCGCCGGTGAGTGGGGTGAGCAGCACGGCTGGCCGGTGATCTCGGAGACGGGCGGGCTCGGCCTGCTCGGGACGTCGGCGATCTCGTCGGGCGTGTGGCTGCTCGGCGCCGAGGAGTTCATCCGGCGGCACAAGCCGGAGCAGGTGCTGTGCCTGGGCAGGCCGACGGTGTTCCGCCAGATCCAGCAGCTGCTGTCGGACTCCGACGTCGAGGTGCTGCTGGTTCGCCCGGACTCGGACTGGCCCGCGCCCGCCCACAACGTGCGGCAGGTCGGGCAGTGGTTCGACTCGCCGACCAAGCCGGCCGATCCGGAGTGGCTGGCCGCGTGGCAGCGGGCGGACGCGCTGGCGAACGAGGCGGTCGGCACGGCGTTGCGGCGCGAGCAGTGGCCGAGCGGGCTGCGGCTGGCGTCCGAGCTGGTCGACGCCCTGCCACCGGACGCGCTGCTGGTGGTCGGCTCGTCCAACCCGGCGCGGGACGTGGCGCTGGCCGGCCGGATGCGGCCGGACGTGCTGGTGCACCGCAACCGCGGCGTGGCGGGCATCGACGGCACGGTGTCGACGGCGATCGGAGCGGCGTCGGTGCACCGCGGGCAGTCGTACGCGCTTCTCGGCGACCTCACGTTCCTGCACGACGTGAACGGTCTGCTGGCCGGGCCGCCGGAGACGCGCCCGGACCTGACGATCGTGGTGCTCAACGACGACGGCGGCGGGATCTTCTCGCTGCTGGAGCAGGGGGCGCCCGAGCACCGGGACGCGTTCGAGCACGTGTTCGGCACCCCGCACGGCGCGGACCTCTCGGCGCTGTGCGCCGGGTTCGGCATCCCGCACGTGCGGGCCGGGACGATCGAGGAGTTCCGCGAGGCGCTGCGCCCGGCGCCCGGTCTGCGGGTGGTCGAGGTGCAGGTGGACCGGTCGCGCCACCGCGACCTGCACGCCCGCATCCGCTCGGCGGTGTCCACCGCTCTCAGTTAGCGGGAACCATCTTTCGGACGTGTCCGGTGGGAAGTTTTCCCGCTAGCGTCCCCGCCATGCGTCTGCGAACTCGCGCCGGCCTGGGGGCCGTGACCACCGGAATCGCGATTGTGCTCCTCGCTTCGACCGCCTCCGCCGCGCCCGCCCCGGGCGCTCCCGGAGCCGGCGACCCCTACTACCCGTACGCCGGCAACGGCGGCTACGACGTCGCCCACTACGACATCCGCCTCACCTACCAGCCGGCGACCGACCAGCTCGCCGGCACCACGACGATCCTCGCCACGACCACGCAGGAGCTGTCCAGCTTCGACCTGGACTTCGGGCTTCACGTGAGCGGCATCCGGGTCAACAACGTGCCCGCCGCCTTCCGGACCGTCCGCGAGGGCGAGCTGGAGGTCACCCCGGCCAAGCCGCTCGCGAAGAACCAGCCGGTCACCGTCGTCGTCACCTACGCGGACACCCCGTCGAAGGTCGTCATCGACGGCTACACCGCGTGGAAGAAGACCCCGGACGGCGCGCTCGCCGTCGACGAGCCGCAGAACTCGCAGTGGTGGTACCCGGCCAGCGACCACCCGACCGACAAGGCCACCTACGACGTCTCGGTCGAGGTGCCCGACGACGTCGCCGCCCTGTCCAACGGCACGCTCGTCCGCAAGACCAAGCAGCGGGCCGGCTGGACGCGCTGGAACTGGCGCAGCACCCAGCCGCAGAACACCTACGCCACCACCCTCGAAGTCGGGAAGTTCGAGGTCAACCAGGCCACCACCCCCGGCGGGCAGCCGTTCGTCACCGCCTACGACCCGGCCACCGGCGATTCGCTGGGCGCGGCGAAGGCCAGCGTCGAGCGCACCCCGGAGATCGTCGAGTTCCTCGCGAGCCAGTTCGGCGAGTACCCGTTCGAGGCTCAGGGCGGGGTCGTCAGCACCGGCCTGACCTTCGCGCTGGAGGCCCAGACGCGGCCGGTGTACAGCAACAAGTTCTTCGTCTCCGGGACGAACACCTCGGTCGTCGCGCACGAGAACGCGCACCAGTGGTTCGGCGACTCCGTCTCGCTGGGCCGCTGGAGCGACATCTGGCTCAACGAGGGCTTCGCCAGTTACGCCGAGTACCTGTGGTCGGAGCACCAGGGCGAGGGCACCGCGGCCGAGCTCGCCCAGTACGTCTACGACTCCTACCCGGCCGACGACCCGTTCTGGCAGGTCCTGCCCGGCGACCCGGGCGCGGCCAACCAGTTCGACGACGCCGTGTACGACCGCGGCGCCCTGGCCGTGCAGGCCCTGCGGACCGCCGTCGGCGACGACGCGTTCTTCACGATCCTGCGCACCTGGGTCGCCCGGCACCGGGGTGACGACGCCCGCATCAGCGACTTCGTCGCGCTGGCCGAGGAGGTCTCCGGCAAGCCGCTGCAGCAGCTGTTCCAGACCTGGCTGTTCACCGCGGGCAAGCCGGCCACCGGTCCGAACGGCGCGGCGACCCTGCGTGCCGCCGCTCAGCCGCGGTCCTACCCCGCCATCCAGCGCACCCACCAGCTGCTGGCGGCCGGAGACAGCCGTTAACCCGCACCTTCTATGCTCGGTGGAGTGACGGCGAGGACTCTGTGGTGGCTGAAGATCGGCCGTCGCTGCGTGCTCGCCGTCGCCGTCGTGATCACCGTGCTGTGCGCCGGGCTGCTGCTCGCCGCGATCCGCAACGACCAGGCGATCACCGGCAACCTGGGCACGGCGACGGCCGAGGTGGACGCGGTGGCCTGGGACCGGACGATCATCCGGTTCGAGACGCCGGACGGCATCGTGCACAGCCCGTCCAACGGCGTGCTCTACCCGGGCGGCCTGGTCGCGGGCGACCTGGTGCGCATCGAGTACGACGCGACCGACCCGGACCTGGCGCGCGTCGCGGGCCGCACGGCCACGTTGACGCTGCTGCCGCTGGGCACCACGATCCTGATCACCTGGGTGGTCGCGGGCGCGGTGGCCTGGCTGATCCGCCAGCGACTGCGCCGCGAGCCTGCGGTGACCGAGCCGGAGGTCGCCGTCGCCGAGGCCGAGACCCCGGTGAAGTCCGGCTGACCTCCGGCAGCCAGGGGGCTCCCGTGCGCAGCGTCACCTACTCCATGTCCGTCTCGCTGGACGGCTACATCGTCGGGCCGGACGGCCGGTTCGACTGGTCGGCGCCCACCGAGGAGGTCTTCCGCCTCGCCATCGAGGAGGTGCGCGGCGTCGACGCGATCTGGAAGGCGATGCCCAAGGTCGTGTTCTCCACCAGGCTGTCCGCGGTGGAGGGCAACGCGCGGCTGGCTTCCGGCAGCCCGGACGAGGAGATCGAGCGGCTGCGCGCCGAGCCGGGGGACGGCGACATCGCGATCGGCGGCGCGACCCTCGCCGCCGAGGTCGCCGCGGCCGGGCTGATCGACGAGTACCTCGTGCGGGTCCACCCGGTGCTCGTCGGCGGTGGCACCCCGTTCTTCGCCCGCCGGGAGCGCCGGGTGGACCTCGAACTCGTCGAAAACCGCACTCTCAGCGGGAAGGTCGCCTTCCTCCGCTACCGCGTGGCGCGTTAGAACCCCTGGCGCGGCGGCTGGATCTGCTGCTGCGGGTACTGCTGCACGTGTTGCTGCGGCGCGTGACCCGGCTGCGGGTACCCGGCCTGCGGGTGTCCGGCCTGCGGGTAACCGGCCTGCGGCACGGGCGGCTGCGGCGCCTGCTGCTGCATGGCCTGGACCTGCTGCGCCTCGTCCTTGGTCAGCTTGTTCGTCATGCCGCAGAAGGTGCACACCGTGAAGTACTTCGAGCTGATCGGGAACAGCGGGATGAAGAACAGCGTGAACTTCGTGACGGCGCGGCGCAGCGCGTGCGCGCTCGGGTTCTGGCAGTTCCCGCACAGGTAGGTCGCGGTGGCCAGCTCCTGGACGCTCTTGCGCCAGCCGTAGATCAGCATGTGGTGTTCTCCCGGGTCCGTGATCTTGTGCGGACCTAGGACGCGCGGATGCCCCGTTCGGTTTCCTGCCACCACGACAGGACTTCCTCGGCGACGCTGGGCGCGGCGACGAGCAGGCCGTCGGTGGGCAGCGGGCTGTCCGACCCGCGCCGGTCGAGCACGACGGCGCCGGCCTCGATGGCCAGCGCGACCGACCCGGCGACGTCCCACTCGTGGTAGCTGTGCAGCACCGCGGCGATGGCGTGCCCGAGCGCGACCTGCGCGATCGACAACGCGGCCGAGCCGAGCACGCGGACCCCGGCGTGCGCCTCCGCGGCGCGTTCGATGAACGAGCCCATGCCCGGCCACGGCCCCTTGCGGGCCAGCTCGGTGCACACGATCGACCCGGCGATGCGGTCCCGGTCGACCAGCTTGACCGGCTTGCCGTTGGCGCGCGTGCCGCGGCCGCGGGCGGCGGCGTAGATCTGGGCGCGGTAGGGGTCGGCGACCACCCCGACGACGGGTCCGGACGCGTCGACCAGCGCGAGGCTGTAGGCGCACCACGGCACCCCGGCGACGTAGTTGGCCGTTCCGTCGACCGGGTCCACCACCCAGCGGTAGGCCGCCGAGTCCGCGCCGGTGTCGGCCCCGAACTCGCCGCCGACGACGGGGATGCCGGGGAACTCCGCGGTCAGCACGCGGCGGGTGTGCCGCTCCAGGATGCGGTCGGTGTCGGTGACCCAGTCGAACGGCGAGTCCGCCACGTCCGGGTGGGCGCCCCGGCCCGCGGTCGCCGTGATCACGTCGGTGGCGTCGTTGGCCAGCCGCCCGGCGACCTCGAGCGCTCGCGACAGCAAGCCCGGTTCGACCGGGTGGGGTGGACGGGCGGAGAGGAGGGTCACGCCAGCCGAGTGTGGCGGCAGCAGATGTCCGGGACGCGACACCCAGGTGAAGCGGAGAAAGCTTCGTGAAGTTCGGGCACCGTTGGTCCCGTGGTCACGCGGGCTTTTCTCCCCGAACCGGACCGGCTGCCACGGTGGGGATCGTGCGCGTCGCCATCGTCACCGAAAGCTTCCTCCCGCAGGTGAACGGCGTGACCAACTCCGTGCTGCGGATCATCGAGCACCTCACCGGCACCGGCCACGACGTGATGGTGGTCGCGCCCGGCCTCACCGGGCCGACGCACTACCGGGGCGCGCCCGTGGTGCGGATCCCGGCGCTGGACCTGCCGGTGGTCAACTCGCTGCCGATCGGCCTGCCCACCCGCACGGTGCTGACCGCGCTGACCGCGTTCGGGCCGGACGTGGTGCACCTGGCCTCGCCGTTCGTGGTCGGCGCCCGCGGGCTGGCCGCGGCCCGGCGGCTGCGGGTGCCCTCGATCGCGGTGTTCCAGACCGACATCGCCGGGTTCGCCACCGCGTACGGGCTCGGCCTCGGCGCGCGGGCCGCGTGGCGATGGGTGCGCCGGCTGCACACCAAGGCCGACCGGACGCTCGCGCCGTCCACCCAGTCCGTGGAGGACCTGCGCGCGCACGGCGTGCCCCGCGTGCACCGGTGGGGCCGGGGGGTGGACGTCGAGCGGTTCTCGCCGGAGCACGCGGACCCGGACCTGCGGGCCCGGCTCGCGCCGAACGGGGAGCTGCTGGTCGGGTTCGTCGGGCGGCTGGCGCCGGAGAAGGAGGTCGGCAGGCTCGCCGCGCTGGCCGGGGTGGACGGCGTGCGGCTGGTGGTCGTCGGCGACGGGCCGGACCGCGAGGAGCTGGCCGAACGCCTGCCCGGCGCCGCCTTCCTCGGCGCCCGCTACGGCGACGAGCTGTCCGCGGCCTACGCGAGCCTGGACGTGTTCGTCCACACCGGCCCGCACGAGACGTTCTGCCAGGCGGTGCAGGAGGCGATGGCGTCCGGGCTGCCGGTGCTCGCGCCGGACGCGGGCGGCCCGCGGGACCTCGTCCTGCCCGGTCGTACCGGCTACCTGCTGCCGCCCGACCCGGCCGGCTTCGCCGAGGAGCTGGTGCGGCGCGTGCGCGACCTGCGTGACCCGGCGCTGCGGGAACGGCTGGGGACCAAGGCCCGCAAGGTCGTGCTCCGCCGGACGTGGCCCGCGGTGTGCGCGGAGCTGGTGAACCACTACGAGGTGGTCACCGGCCGCGTCGCGCGAGCCGCCTGATGCCATGCACATCGTCCAGCTGGCGAACTTCTACGGGCCCAGGTCCGGCGGTCTGCGCACGGCGCTGCACCACCTGGGCGCCGGTTACGTGGCGAGCGGCCACCGCGTGACGCTGGTCGTGCCGGGGCCCCGGCACGCCGAGGAACGGCTGCCGACCGGGGTGCGGCGGATCAGCCTGCCCGCGCCGAAGATCCCCGGCACCGGCGGCTACCGCGCGGTCGACCCGTACCGGGTGCGGGCGCTGCTGTCGGCGCTGCGCCCGGACCGGCTGGAGGTGTCGGACCGGCTGACCCTGCGCGGGATGGGGGTGTGGGCGCACCGGCGTGACGTGCCCAGCGTCGTGATCTCACACGAGCGGCTGGACCGGCTGCTGGAGCAGTTCCTGGTGCCCGGTCCGCTGGCCCGCCGCGTCGCCGACGCCGCCAACCGGCGCATGGCGGGCAACTACGACACGGTCGTCTGCACCACGTCGTTCGCCCGCGAGGAGTTCGACCGGATCGGCGTCGCCAACGTCCGCCAGGTCCCGCTCGGGGTGGACCTCGCGGCTTTCCGCCCCGCGCACCACGATCCCGGGCTGCGGCACGAGCTGGCCTCCGGCGCCGACGCGTTGCTGGTCCACTGTGGACGGCTGTCGCCGGAGAAGCACGTGGAGCGCAGCGTGGACACGGTCGCCGAGCTGACCGAGTCGGGGGACCGGGTGCGGCTGGTGATCGCCGGGGACGGGCCGCGCCGCCGGGCGCTGGAACGGCGGGCGCGCGGGCTGCCGGTCACGTTCCTCGGGTTCGTGTCCGACCGGGCCGCCGTGGCCCGGCTGCTGGCCAGCGCGGACGTCTCGCTCGCGCCCGGTCCGCACGAGACGTTCGGGCTCGCGGCGCTGGAGGCGCTGGCGTCCGGGACGCCGGTGGTGGTGTCGCAGTCCTCGGCGCTGCGCGAGATCGTCCGGCCCGGATGCGGGGCCGCGGTGCCGGACGTGCCGCGGGCGTTCGCGTCCGCCGTGACCGGCCTGCTGGAGAGCCCGGAGGACCTGCGACGTGCGGCTTCCCGGGCGCGGGCGGAGGAGTTCGCGTGGCCCGCGAGCGTGCAGGGGATGTTGTCTGTTTTAGGCTCCTGACATGAGCCGTGCGAGCCTCGACAAAGATCCGCACGAGGTCGCCGCCATGTTCGACGGCGTCTCGGAGGGCTACGACCGGGCGAACTCGGTCATGACGTTCGGGTTCGACCGGCGATGGCGCACGACGACGTCCCGCGTCCTGGACGCCCGCCGCGGCGAGCGGGTGCTCGACCTCGCCGCGGGCACCGGGGTGTCCACCGCCGAGTACGCCCGCGGCGGCGCGTGGTGCCTCGCCGCGGACTTCTCCCTCGGCATGCTCCGCAGCGGCAAGCACCGCCGCGTCCCGATGGTCGCCGCCGACGCGCTGCACCTGCCGTTCGCCGACGAGAGCTTCGACGCCGCGACGATCAGCTTCGGCATCCGCAACTTCGTCGACACCAAGGCCGCGCTCGAAGAGATCGCGCGCGTGGTCAAGCCGGGCGGCCGGCTGGTCATCTGCGAGGTGTCGACCCCCACATTCCCGCCGATCCGGTTCGTCTACAAGAAGTTCATCCTGCGGGCCATGACGCTGCTCGGCCGGTTCTCCTCGACCAACCCCGAGGCCTACTCCTACCTGGCCGAATCGATGGCCGCGTGGCACGACCAGCGCAGCCTGGCGCAGATCATCGCGAGCGCCGGCTGGACGAAGGTGGAGTGGCTGAACCTGACCTTCGGCGTCGTCGCCATCCACCGTGCGATCAAGCCGCCCGTAAACTCCGAGGCATGACCCAGGACGCTCAGGTAATCGTCGTCGGCGCGGGCCCGGCCGGATCCACCGTCGCGACGTACCTGGCGCGCGCCGGGATCGACGTCCTGGTGCTGGAGAAGACCGAGTTCCCGCGCGAGAAGGTGTGCGGCGACGGCCTCACCCCGCGTGGTGTGAAGCAGCTCATCGACCTGGGCATCGACACCAGCCAGGAGGCCGGCTGGGTGCACAGCCGCGGCCTGCGGATCCTCACCGCGGAGCTGACGCTGGAACTGGACTGGCCGGAGCTGACCAGCTACCCGCCCTACGGCGTCTCGCGCACCCGCCAGGACTTCGACGACCTGCTGGCCAAGACCGCGGTCAAGGCCGGCGCCCGGCTGCTGGAGCGGACCACCGTGACCGGCGCGATCACCGACGAGCGCACGGGCCGCGTGATCGGTGTCGAGGGCAAGCAGGGGCCCGAGAAGACCCCGGTGCGCTACCACGCGCCGCTCGTGCTGGCGTGCGACGGCGTGTCCGCGCGACTGGCCCGCTCGATCGGCATCGAGACCGACGAGAAGCGCCCGATGGGTGTCGCCGTGCGCCGGTACTACAAGAGCCCGCGGCACGACGACCCGTTCATCGAGGGCCACCTGGAGCTGTGGGACCGCAAGGACCCGCGCAACCCGCAGCTGCTGCCCGGGTACGGCTGGGCGTTCCCGCTCGGCGACGGCACGGTGAACGTCGGGCTCGGGATGCTGTCCACCTCGAAGTCGTTCCGGAACATGGACTACCGCGCGCTGATGCGGCAGTGGCTGGACTCGACGCCGGAGGAGTGGGGCTACCGCGAGGAGAACGCGATCGGCCGGATCGGCGGCGCCGGTCTGCCGATGGGCTTCAACCGCACCCCGCACTACCGCGACGGCCTGCTGCTGCTCGGCGACGCGGGCGGCATGGTGAGCCCGTTCAACGGCGAGGGCATCTCGGCGGCGATGGAGTCGGCGCAGCTCGCGGCGGAGTTCGTGGTGCAGGCGCTGGCCCGGCCCGAGGGCTCGTCGCGGGAGCGCGCGCTGCGTGGCTACCCGCTGGCGCTGAAGGAGCTGATGGGCGGCTACTACCGCCTGGGCAACGTCTTCGCGAAGGCGATCGGCAACCCGAAGGTCATGCGCGCGGCGACCAAGTACGGGCTGCGGATCAACCCGCTGATCCCGCTGATCTACAAGGGCCTGTCCGGCTGCTACGACGCCAAGGGCGGCGACGCGGTGGACCGGATGATCTCCCTCGCCGCGCGGTTGACGCCCAGCGCCTGAGGAATGACGGGCGTTGGTGTCCCGTCGAGCGACGACATGGAACCTCCAGCAGACAGTCGCTGACTCAAGCGGCGAGTGTCCGCCGCTCTGAGCTGGTGATTCCCGTGTTCCTGCTGATCCGGCCAGTTGATCAGAACGGTTCGCGAGGGGCAGAAGGTGGCTTCCCCTGGGGCGACTCGGTCCCACCGCTCGTCGACGGTGATGGCTTCCATCGCCCTTCGCACTTCGAGAACGACCGCGACCTGTGGAACCGAACCTTCGAGGCCCCGCCGATGGCTTCTCGACGAAGCCCCGTTCTGACTCCCTCGCCGCGCGGTTGACGCCCAGCGCCTGAGGTGGGGTCTGCCCCACCGCGGACCCGGGTGCGCACCGGCTGCCGGATCTTCGTGCCGCGCAACAGACTCGGTGCGTGCCCACGACACAAGCCGAAACCGGCAGCGACTTCGCCCACCTCGCCCGCCGCGTCAAGCAGGCCGGTCTGCTGAACCGGCGCCCCGGCTACTACGCCCTGCGCGCCGGCCTGGTCACCGTCCTGTTCGCCTACGCCTGGGCGTTGTTCGCCTGGATCGGCGACTCCTGGGCGACCCTGGTCGTCGCCGTGCTGCTGGCCGTCCTGTTCGGCCAGATCGCCCTGCTGTCGCACGACCTCGCGCACCGGCAGGTGTTCCGCACCCGCCGCCCCAGCGAGGTCGCCGGCCGGATCGCGGGCAACCTCGGCATCGGCCTGAGCTACGGCTGGTGGATGGACAAGCACACGCGCCACCACGCCAACCCCAACCACGAGGAACTCGACCCGGACGTCGCGCCGGACATCCTGGTGTGGTCGCAGGGCCAGGCGAGGGCCAGCCGCGGCCTGCCCCGGTTCATCGGGCGCCACCAGGCGGTCCTGTTCTTCCCGCTGCTCACGCTGGAGGGCCTGAACCTGCACTGGTCGAGCATCCGCGCGGTGCTCAAGCCGGGGCTGAAGCAGCGGTGGCTGGAAGCCGCCCTGCTGTTCACCCACTTCGCGGTCTACCTGGGCGCGGTGTTCCTCGTGCTGTCGCCGGTCAAGGCGCTGGTGTTCATCGCCGTGCACCAAGGCCTGTGGGGCGTGTACCTGGGCTCGATCTTCGCGCCGAACCACAAGGGCATGCCGACCCTCACCGGCGGCGAGCGGCCGGACTTCCTGCGGCGGCAGGTGCTGACCTCGCGCAACGTCCGTGGCGGCCGGTTCGTCGACGTCGCGATGGGCGGCCTGAACTACCAGATCGAGCACCACCTGTTCCCCAGCATGCCGACCCCGCACCTGCGGCTGGCGCGGCCGATCGTGCGGCGGTACTGCGCCGAGATCGGGGTGCCGTACTCGGAGACCGGTCTGGTCGACTCCTGGGCGCGGGCGCTGCAGCACCTCCGCGAGGCCGGTGAGCCGCTGCGCGGATGACTTCCGTCACACCTCCGCCGGCGTGATCTTGCGCGCAACCGGCGGAGGTTGGCCGCGCTCACCGTGGGTTACGTCACACCAGTTCTGCGTTGCGTGATCGGGATGATCCTTTTCGTGCTGGTCTCGGGCTTATGGCCGTCCACCAGGGCATCCTTTGGTTAGGTTCGCCTTACCCGAAACACCCCGCGACAACAATGTGAGCCACGTCCTACACTGCCCCTATGCTTTGTGAACCGCTTCACAACCCCGCAAGGGAGATTGTGAACAGTTTCACAAGCGGCACGTTCGCAACGGCGCGGAAAGGACGGCATTCACCGTGCTGATGTCGCAGTTCCACCTCGCGCAGGCCGCCTCGGGGCCCGGCCTCGAGATGTACCTGCCGCTGGTCCTCCTGTTCGTCCTCGCCGCGGCCTTCGCGGTGTTCTCCGTGCTGCTCGGCCCGCTGGTGGGCCCGCGCCGGTACAACCGGGCGAAGCAGATGGCCTACGAGTGCGGGATCGAACCGTCCCCGCAGCCGCTGGTGGGCGGCGGCCGGATGCCGGTCGCCTACTACATCACCGCGATGCTGTTCATCCTGTTCGACATCGAAATGGTCTTCCTCTACCCGTTCGCCGTCTCGGCGGACGCGCTCGGCCTGTTCGGCCTGGTGGAGATCGTCTTGTTCATCGCGACCGTCGGCTTCGCCTACGCCTACGTCTGGCGTCGCGGCGGGCTCGACTGGAACTAGGGGAGGGACGTCATGGGACTCGAAGAGCAGCTCCCCAACGGCATCCTGCTGGCCAGCCTGGAGAAGCTGGTCAACTGGGCGCGCAAGAACTCGCTGTGGCCGGCCACCTTCGGGCTCGCCTGCTGCGCGATCGAGATGATGACCGTCGGCGGCTCGCGCTACGACATCGCGCGATTCGGCATGGAGCGGTTCTCCGCCACCCCGCGCCAGGCCGACCTGATGATCGTCGCGGGCCGGGTCACGCAGAAGATGGCCCCGGTCCTGCGTCAGATCTACGACCAGATGGCCGAGCCGAAGTGGGTGCTGGCCATGGGTGTCTGCGCCTCCTCCGGCGGCATGTTCAACAACTACGCCGTGGTGCAGGGCGTGGACCACATCGTGCCGGTCGACATGTACCTGCCGGGCTGCCCGCCGCGCCCGGAGATGCTCCTCGACGCGATCCTCAAGCTGCACGCCAAGATCCAGGACGAGCCGCTGGGGCCGCGCCGCGCCGCCGCGCTGGCCGGGCACCAGACCGAGCTGATCCCGTCGTCGATCAAGTACGCGAAGAAGTGATGCGCTCATGACCGAGGAAAAGCCCGAACCCGGCGGGGAACAGTCCAGCGCCCAGCGCCCGGACACCGGCCTGGAGCCGCGTGGGCCGCGCCCGGCGCAGCCGATCGTCGCGGGCCGTGAGCGCCGCGGGATGTTCGGTGTCTCCGACAGCGGGGACACCTCCGGTTACGGCGGCCTGCGGCTGCCCGCCTACCTGCCGCCACCGGCGGAACGGCCCTACGGCGGCTGGTTCGACGAGTTCGCCGACCAGTTCTTCGCCGCGCTGGCCGAGAACGACGTGCCCGCCGACGCGGTGCACCAGGTGACCGTCGACCGCGGCGAGATCACGCTCTACGTCGACCGCGCGCACCTCGTCGCGATGTGCCGCATCCTGCGCGACGACGCCGGGCTGCGGTTCGAGCTGTGCAGCTCGGTGTCCGGTGTGGACTACGGGCCGGACGTGCCGCAGCGGTTGCACTCGGTCTACCACCTGACGTCGATGACCTACCGGCGGCGCATCCGGCTGGAGGTCGCCGTCGACGTCGAGGACGCGCACATCCCGTCCATCGTGGAGGTCTACCCGACGGCCGACTGGCAGGAACGCGAGGCGTGGGACCTGTTCGGCATCGTCTACGACGGCCACCCGGCCCTGACGCGGATCCTCATGCCGGACGACTGGGACGGCCATCCGCAGCGCAAGGACTACCCGCTCGGCGGGATCCCGGTGGAGTACAAGGGCGCGGAGATCCCGCCCCCCGATCAGCGGAGGTCGTACTCGTGACTACCGATCGACTCGCGGACGTCAGCACCGGCACCGACACGAGCGACGCCGGCCGCGACAGCGCCGACAGCACCGCCGAATACGCCGAATCGCGCGACACCACCGAAGGCCGCATCTACCACGTCAGCGGCGGTGACTGGGACGACGTGCTGGAGGACGCCCAGCACGACGAGCGGATCGTCATCAACATGGGCCCGCAGCACCCGTCGACGCACGGCGTGCTCCGGCTCGTGCTGGAGCTGGAGGGCGAGACCGTCACCCAGCTCCGCTCGGTCATCGGCTACCTGCACACCGGCATCGAGAAGAACTGCGAGTACCGGACCTGGACCCAGGGCGTCACGTTCGTGACGCGCATGGACTACCTGTCCCCGCTGTTCAACGAGCTGGGCTACTGCCTCGGCGTGGAGAAGCTGCTCGGCATCCGCGCGCCGCGCCGGGCCGAGCTGATCCGCGTCATGCTGTGCGAGATCAACCGCATCGGCTCGCACCTGGTCTACATCGCCACCGGCGGCATGGAGCTGGGCGCCACCACCGCGATGACCTTCGGGTTCCGCGAGCGGGAAGAGGTCCTGCACCTGCTGGAGTACCTGACCGGGCTGCGCATGAACCACGCGTTCATCCGCCCCGGCGGCGTCGCGCAGGACCTGCCGACGGACTGGAAGGAGAAGGTGAGCGAGTTCGTCAAGACGATGGACGAGCGCCTTCCCCTGTACGACAAGCTGTTCACCGGTCAGCCGATCTGGCGCAACCGGCTCAAGGGCGTCGGGTACCTGCCGGTCGACGCGTGCCTCGCGCTCGGCGTCACCGGGCCGGTGCTGCGGTCCGCGGGCCTGCCGTGGGACCTGCGCAAGATCGAGCCGTACTCGCGCTACGACGAGTTCGAGTTCGACGTGCCGACCTCGACCGAGGCCGACTGCTGGGGCCGGTACCTGTGCCGGGTCGAGGAGATGCACCAGTCGCTGCGGATCATCCGGCAGTGCCTGAAGAAGATCGAGCCGGGCCCGGTGATGGTGGAGGACCGCAAGATCGCGTGGCCCGCGCAGCTGTCGATCTCCAGCGACGGCATGGGCAACTCGCTCGAGCACGTCCGCAAGATCATGGGCCAGTCGATGGAGTCCCTGATCCACCACTTCAAGCTGGTCACCGAGGGCTTCAAGGTGCCTGCGGGCCAGGTGTACTCGCCGATCGAGTCGCCACGCGGCGAGCTGGGCTTCCACCTCGTCTCCGACGGCGGCACCCGCCCGGTGCGCGTGCACGTGCGGGAACCGAGTTTCGTCAACCTGCAGTCCCTGCCGGCGATGTCAGAGGGCGGCCTGGTGGCGGACGTGATCGCGGCGGTCGCGTCCGTGGACCCGGTGATGGGCGGAGTGGATCGATGACTACTGCGAAGGAACTGTTCGACGCGGACACCGTGGCCAAGGCGCAGGAGCTGATGGCCCGCTACCCGCAGTCCCGGTCGGCGCTGCTGCCGATGCTGCACCTGGTCCAGTCGGTGCAGGGGTTCGTCAGCCAGGAGGGCGTGACGTTCTGCGCGCAGCAGCTGGGACTGTCCGAGGCCGAGGTCAGCGCGGTCGTCACGTTCTACACCATGTACAAGCGCAAGCCGTGCGGTGAGCACCTGGTGAGCGTGTGCACGAACACGCTGTGCGCGGCGCTGGGCGGGGACGCGATCTACCGCACCCTGCAGGAGCACCTCGGCGAGGATGGGAAACCGCTGGGGCACGAGGAAACCGCGGGCACCCCGGGCGAGCCGGGGTCGATCACGCTGGAGCACGCCGAGTGCCTGGCTGCCTGCGACCTCGCGCCGGTGCTGCAGGTCAACTACGAGTACTACGACAAGCAGACGCCGGACAGCGCGGTCGAACTGGTCGACGCCCTGCGGCGCGGCGAGAAGCCGCAGCCGACGCGCGGTGCGCCGCTGGGCGACTTCAAGAGCGCCGAGCTGCAGCTGGCCGGGTTCTTCCCGGAGGACGAGGAGACCTACCGGTCGCAAGTGGACGGACCGTCCCAGGCCCCGGAGACCCTGATGGGCGCGCGGATCGCGCAGGAGCGGGGCTGGACGGCCCCGGCCATGGCGGACGCCCCGTTGCCGGAAGTGGAGAAGAAGTAATGGCTGATCCCATCACCCCGGTGCTCACCAAACGCTGGCTGTCCCCCAACTCCTGGCGGCTGTCCACCTACGAGCAGCTGGAGGGCTACACCGCGCTGCGCAAGGCGCTGAGCGGCACGCCCGAGCAGCTCGTGCAGCTGGTCAAGGACTCGGGCCTGCGCGGCCGCGGCGGCGCGGGTTTCCCGGCCGGCGTGAAGTGGTCGTTCATGCCGCCCAACGAGGACAAGCCGCACTATCTCGTCATCAACGCCGACGAGGGCGAACCGGGAACCTGCAAGGACATCCCGCTGATGATGGCCGACCCGCACTCGCTCATCGAGGGCTGCATCATCGCCGCCTACGCGATGCGGTCGCACCACTGCTTCATCTACGTGCGCGGCGAGGCGCTGCACCCGTACCGGCGGCTCAACGCGGCGGTGCGCGAGGCCTACCGCGCCGGGTATCTCGGCAAGGACATCCTGGGCTCCGGGTTCGACCTGGACATCACGGTGCACGCCGGGGCGGGCGCGTACATCTGCGGTGAGGAAACCGCGCTGCTCGACTCGCTCGAAGGCCGCCGCGGCCAGCCGCGGCTCAAGCCGCCGTTCCCCGCGGCCGCCGGTCTCTACGCGGCGCCGACCACGGTGAACAACGTGGAGACCATCGCGAGCGTTCCGTTCATCGTCAACGGCGGCGCGGACTGGTTCCGCAAGATGGGCCGGGAGAAGTCGCCGGGCCCGAAGATCTACTCGATCTCCGGGCACGTCGAGAAGCCCGGCCAGTACGAGGCGCCGCTCGGCACGACCCTGCGTGAGCTGCTGGAACTGTGCGGCGGCATGAAGGACGGCATCCCGCTCAAGTTCTGGACGCCGGGCGGGTCGTCGACGCCGATGTTCACCGCCGAGCACCTGGACATCCCGCTCGACTTCGAGGGCGCCGCGGAGGCCGGGTCGATGCTCGGCACCACCGCGGTCCAGGTGTTCAACGAAACCGTGTCGGTGCCGTGGGCCGTGATGAAGTGGACCCAGTTCTACGAGCACGAGTCGTGTGGCAAGTGCACGCCGTGCCGCGAGGGCACGTACTGGCTGGCGCAGATCCTGGAGCGGATGGTCGACGGGCGGGGCACGGCCGAGGACATCGACACGCTGCTGGACGTCTGCGACAACATCCTCGGCCGGTCGTTCTGCGCACTCGGTGACGGCGCGGTCAGCCCGATCACCAGCGGGATCAAGTACTTCCGCGACGAGTTCCTCGCCCTGTGCGAGAGCAACAAGCGCGAGTTGGTGGGAGCACAGGCATGACGATCGCGCCAGAGAACCTCAAGACCGAGACGCCGGTGCCGGAAGGTCACGTCAAGCTGACCATCGACGGCGAAGAGGTCATCGCGCCCAAGGGCGAGCTGCTGATCCGCACGGCGGAGCGGCTCGGCACCGTGATCCCGCGGTTCTGCGACCACCCGCTGCTCGACCCGGCCGGGGCCTGCCGCCAGTGCCTCGTCGAGGTCGAGATGGGCGGGCGGCCGATGCCGAAACCGCAGGCGTCGTGCACGATGACCGTCGCCGACGGCATGGTGGTCAAGACGCAGCTGACCTCGCCGGTCGCGGACAAGGCCCAGCAGGGTGTGATGGAGCTGCTGCTCATCAACCACCCGCTGGACTGCCCGGTGTGTGACAAGGGCGGCGAGTGCCCGCTGCAGAACCAGGCGATGGCCCACGGCCGCGCCGACTCGCGGTTCCGCGACACCAAGCGCACCTTCCCGAAGCCGCTGCCGATCTCCACGCAGGTGCTGCTCGACCGCGAGCGGTGCGTGCTGTGCCAGCGCTGCACGCGGTTCTCCGCGCAGATCGCCGGCGACCCGTTCATCGACCTGCTGGAGCGCGGCGCGCACCAGCAGATCGGGACGGCCGAGACGGCAGACGTGTTCGACCTCGCCTCGCGCACGTCGTCGGGAGCGCCGTTCCAGTCGTACTTCTCCGGCAACACCATCCAGATCTGCCCGGTGGGGGCGCTGACCAGCGCGCAGTACCGGTTCCGGTCGCGGCCGTTCGACCTGGTGTCCGCGCCGAGCGTGTGCGAGCACTGCTCGTCCGGCTGCGCCGAGCGCACCGACTACCGGCGCGGCAAGGTGATGCGCAAGCTTGCCGCCAACGACCCCGAGGTCAACGAGGAGTGGATCTGCGACAAGGGCCGCTTCGCGTTCCGGTACGCCACGGCGGCGGACCGGATCCGGCGGCCGCTGGTTCGCGACGCCTCCGGCGAGCTGCGGGAGGCGCCGTGGACGGAGGCGCTGCGCATCGCCGCGGAGGGGCTGGCCAAGGCCCGCGACAGCCGCGGCGCCGCGGTGCTCGCGGGTGGCCGGCTGACGCTGGAGGACGCCTACGCCTACGCGAAGTTCGCGCGCGTCGCGTTGCGCACCAACGACGTCGACTTCCGGGCGCGGGCGCATTCGCCGGAGGAGCTGGACTTCCTCGCCGCCGAGGTGGCAGGCACGACGCCGGAGCACGGCGTCACGTTCGGCGCGATCGAGAACGCGCCGACGGTGCTGTGCGTGGCGTTCGAGCCCGAGGAGGAGGCGCCGATCGTCTTCCTCCGGCTGCGCAAGGCCGCCCGCAAGAAGCGGACCCGGGTGGTCCACTTGGGACAGTGGACGACGCCGTCGGTGCGCAAGACCTTCGGCGAGCTGCTGGCCTGCGTGCCAGGGTCGGAGGCCGCGGCGCTGGACGGGATCCCCGAGCACGCGCCGGACGTCGAGTCGGCGCTGGGCGCGGACGGCGCGGTCGTGCTGGTCGGCGAGCGGGCGGCCGAGGTGCCGGGCCTGTTCGCCGCGGTGCGGCGGCTGGCCGCGCGCACCGGCGCGAAGGTGGCCTGGATCCCGCGCCGCGCCGGCGAGCGCGGCGCGCTGGAGGCCGGTGCGGCCCCGACGCTGCTGCCCGGCGGACGGCCGGTGACCGACGAGGCCGCCCGCGCCGAGGTCGAGGCGGTGTGGGGCGTGCCCGTGCCGGCCGAGCCGGGCCGCGACACGAACGACATCATCGGCGCGCTGGCAGGCGGGTACCTGTCCGGCGTGGTGGTCGGCGGCGTCGACCTGGACGACCTGCCCGACCCGGCGCTGGCGCGGCAGGCGCTGGAGCGGGCCGAGTTCGTGGTCAGCCTGGAGATGCGGGCGAGCACGGTCACCGAGCACGCCGACGTGGTCCTGCCGATCGCGCCGGTGGTCGAGAAGTCCGGCAGCTTCGTCAACTGGGAGGGCAGGCGCCGCGAGTTCGACGCGACGCTGGAAGGCACCGGCGCGCTGCCGGACTGCCGGGTCCTGGACACGCTGGCCGTGGAGATGGACGCGGACCTGTTCACCCAGACCCCGGCCGCCGCGTACGGCGACTTCGCCCGGCTGGGCACGTCGGGCGCGTCGCACGGCAGGTTCTGGGAGTCGGGCGCCGCGCGGGCCGCCGCCGAGGTCGGGCCGGGGCAGGCGCGGCTGGCGAGCTGGCGGCAGCTGCTCGACGAGGGCTCGCTGCAGGTGGACGAGCCGCACCTGGCAGGCACCGCGCGGCGCGTGGTGGCCAGGGTGTCGGCGAAGACCGCGGCGGAGCTCGGTGACGAGGTGACCGTGTCGACCGAGCGGGGCGCGATCACGCTGCCCGTCGAGGTCGCCGACCTGCCCGACGACGTCGTGTGGCTGCCCGGCAACTCCGAGGGCTCGCGGCTGCGCAGAACGCTCGCCGCCGGGCACGGGGCGGTCGTCAACATCGAGGGAGCGCGGCGATGACACCGTTTTTCGCGCAGCAGGCCGCGGATCAGATGACGCGGGCCGAGCTGCTGGCGGACGACCCGTGGTGGCTGATCCTGCTCAAGACCGTCGTGGTGCTGCTGATCGGGCCGCTCCTGACGATCTTCCTCATCGTGTGGGAGCGCAAGGCGATCGGCCGGATGCAGAACCGGCCCGGCCCGAACCGCGTCGGCCCCGGCGGCTACTTCCAGTCGCTGGCGGACGCGATCAAGCTCCCGTTCAAGGAGCAGATCATCCCGGACGGCGCGGACCGGAAGGTGTACTTCCTGGCGCCGGTGCTGTCCGCGGTGCCCGCGTTGATCGCGCTGGCCGCGATCCCGTTCGGGCCGCGGGTGTCGATCTTCGGTGAGCAGACCGTGCTGCAGCTGGTCGACCTGCCGGTCGGCGTGCTGGTGATCCTGGCCTGCTCGTCGGTCGGCGTGTACGGGATCGTGCTGGCCGGGTGGTCGTCCGGGTCGCCGTACCCGCTGCTCGGCGGGCTGCGGTCGGCGGCGCAGGTGATCTCGTACGAGATCGCGATGGGCCTGTCGATCGTCGGGGTGGTGCTGTACTCGCAGTCGATGGCGACCGGCGCGATCGTCGACGCGCAGGCCCGCGGCTGGTACTTCTACCTGCTGCTGCCCAGTTTCGTGATCTACCTGATCTCGATGGTCGGCGAGACGAACCGGGCGCCGTTCGACCTGCCGGAGGCCGAGTCGGAGCTGGTCGGCGGGTTCCACACCGAGTACTCGTCGATGAAGTTCGCGATGTTCTTCCTCGCCGAGTACGTGAACATGGTGATCGTCTCGGCGTTCGCGACGACGTTGTTCCTCGGCGGCTGGATGTTCCCGTTCGTCGGGCTGGACTCGCCGCTGAACCAGGGGTGGCTGCCGCTGATCTGGTTCGCGGTGAAGCTGTTCGCGTTGCTGTTCGGGTTCATCTGGCTGCGCGGGACGCTGCCGCGGTTCCGGTACGACCAGTTCATGAAGCTGGGCTGGAAGGTCCTGGTGCCGGCCAACCTGGTGTGGATCGTGATCATCTCGTCGATCCGCGCGATCCGGAACAACGGTGGCCTGACGACGGGCCAGATCCTGATCGGCGGTGCGGTCGTGGTGGTGGTCGCGGTGGCGATCGCGTTGCTGGTGCCGGAGAAGAAGCAGGCCGACAGCGATTCGGTGCCGGTCACCGGCGGCGGTTTCCCGTTGCCGCCACTGGATCTGCGCGTGCCCGAGGTGCCCGAGCGGGGCGCCGGGAAGCGCCGTCGCCGGGTGGCGGGACGTACTTCGGAGCCTGCCCAGGTGGGCGCCGGGAAGGAGGGTTCCGATGGGACTGTTTGACCCCATCAAGGGTTTCGGCGTCACTTTCGGCACGATGTTCAAGAAGGTGGCGACGGAGGAGTACCCGGAGATCGGCGCCCCCGCCGCGCCCCGGTACCACGGGCGGCACCAGCTCAACCGGCACCCGGACGGGCTGGAGAAGTGCGTCGGCTGCGAGTTGTGCGCGTGGGCCTGCCCGGCGGACGCGATCTTCGTCGAGGGCGGCGACAACACCGAGGACGCCCGGTACTCGCCCGGCGAGCGGTACGGCAAGGACTACCAGATCAACTACCTGAGGTGCATCGGCTGCGGCCTGTGCGTCGAAGCCTGCCCCACCCGCTCCCTGACGATGATCAACTTCTACGAAATGGCGGACGACGACCGCCAGAAGCTGATCTGGACCAAGGAGGACCTGCTGGCGCCGCTCCTGCCGGGCATGGAGCAACCCCCGCACCCGATGCGCCTGGGCGACGACGAGCAGGACTACTACGTGCACGGCCCCGAACTGGCCCGCGGCCGCGGCATCCCGACGGGCGAAACGGTGGAAACCTCCCGCGAGGAGGCAATCCAATGAGGACGCTGACAGTGGTGCCGCGCTCCGGCGCGGTAGCCGCCCCCGGCGCGGCTCCGGCTGCGGTGGCCCGCTGCTCTGATCCCGCGATCGCGCTTGGTGGGGCTCCGGCTGCGGTGGCCCGCGGCATTGATCCCGCGGCCGCGCTCGGTGGGGCTCCGGCTGCGGCAGCGCGAGGCGCTGCCCCGGTGGCGGGTTTTGGGTTCGGTTCGGTGGCTGCCGGTCGGGCTGCGGTTGCAGTGGCGCGAGGTGCCGCACCGTTGGCAACTTTCAGGGTTGGTTCGGTGGCCGCGCTCGGTGGGGCCGCGGGTGCGGTGGCGCGAGGCGCTGCCCCGTTGGCACCCGCTGCTACCGGGTTCGTTGCGCGCGGGTTCCGTCCGGCGGGCGGCGCTCGTCGAGGGGAGGTGCGGTGATGGTGCTGGCACAGGCCGCCGAGGCGGTGTCCACCGGGGAGGCCATCGCGTTCTGGATCCTCGGTCCGATCGCTCTGCTGGGCGCCCTCGGGCTGATCTTCGCCCGCAACGCCGTCCACTCGGCGCTCTTCCTGGCCCTCACGATGTTCTCGCTGGGCATCCTCTACATGGTCCAGCAGGCGCCGTTCCTCGGGTTCACCCAGATCATCGTCTACACCGGCGCGATCATGATGCTGTTCCTGTTCGTGCTGATGCTCGTCGGGCGGGAGAGTTCCGACTCGGTCGTCGAGGTGCTGCGCGGGCAGCGCCTGTGGGGCGGCATCCTCGGCATCGGCATCGCCGGGCTGATGGCCACCGCGCTCACCCGGGCGCTCGCCAACGTCACCCCGGCTCCCGCGCCGGACGGGACCGCCGGCGGGCTCGGGCGCCTCATCTTCACCGACTACCTGTTCCCGTTCGAGCTCACCTCGGCGCTGCTGATCACCGCCGCGCTCGGGGCGATGGTGCTGGCCTTCACCGAGAAACGCGGCCGCCGCACGCAGAAGGAACTCGTCGAAGCCCGGTTCCGCGGCGAGTACGAACGCATCTCGCCCAAGCCGGGGCCCGGCGTGTTCGCCACGTCCCACTCGGTCACGACCCCCGCGATCCTGCCCGACGGCACGGTCGCGCCCGAGTCGCTGTCCACCATCATCGAGTCCACGCCCACGGCGCGGCTCGAAGCCGAGCGCAAGCAGGTCGAGGGCACCGAGCCGCAGCCCGACGCCCACGCGCTCGTCGGGAAGGGTGACGAGGAATGACCCCCACCTACTACCTGCTGCTGTCGGCCCTGCTGTTCGCCATCGGCGCGGTCGGCGTGCTGGTGCGGCGCAACGCCATCGTCGTATTCATGTGCATCGAGCTGATGCTCAACGCCGTGAACCTCTCCCTGGTCACCTTCTCCCGCGTCAACGGCGGGCTCGACGGCCAGGTCATGGCGTTCTTCGTGATGGTCGTCGCCGCCGCCGAGGTCGTCGTCGGCCTGGCGATCATCATGGCCATCTTCCGCACCCGCCGCTCGGCCTCGGTCGACGACACCAACCTGCTCAAGTACTGAGAGGGCTACTCAGTGATCGCATCATCGTGGCTGCTGGTCGCGTTCCCGGCCCTCGGCGCGCTCGTCCTGCTGGCCGGGGGACGGCGCACCGACCGCTGGGGTCACCTCCTCGGGTGTGCGACGGTCATCGCGTCGTTCGTGTACGGCCTGGTGCTGTTCTTCGGCAGCGACGGGCACGTGACCGACACCAGGATGTTCACCTGGATCGGCGTCGGTGACCTCCAGATCGACTTCGGACTTCGCATCGACGCGCTCTCGCTCGTCTTCATCCTGCTGATCACCGGTGTGGGCGCGCTGATCCACATCTACTCGATCGGCTACATGGCGGAGGACCGCAACCGGCGGCGATTCTTCGGGTACCTGAACCTCTTCGTGGCCTCCATGCTGGTTCTGGTGCTGGGCAACAACTTCGTGACGCTCTACCTCGGCTGGGAGGGCGTCGGCCTGGCCTCGTACCTGCTCATCGGCTGGTACTCGGACCGCCCGTCCGCGGCGACCGCCGCGAAGAAGGCGTTCCTGATGAACCGCGTCGGCGACGTCGGCCTCGCGCTCGCGATCTTCCTGATGTTCAAGTACCTCGGCACGGTCACCTACGCGGGCGTGTTCGACCGCATCGGCGACGCCCCGCCCGCCGTGATCACCGCGATCGCGATCCTGCTGCTGCTCGGCGCGTGCGGTAAGTCCGGCCAGTTCCCGTTGCAGGCATGGCTCCCGGACGCGATGGAAGGCCCCACCCCGGTGTCGGCCCTCATCCACGCGGCCACCATGGTCACCGCCGGCGTGTACCTGGTGGCGCGCGCCAACCCGATCTACAACGAGACCGAGACGGGCAGGCTGATCGTCACCCTTGTCGGCGCGATAACCCTGCTGATCGGGTGCATCATCGGCTGCGCCTACGACGACATCAAGAAGGTGCTCGCGTACTCGACGGTCAGCCAGATCGGCTACATGATGCTCGCCGTCGGGCTCGGCCCGTTCGGCTACGCGCTCGGCATCATGCACCTCCTGACGCACGGCTTCTTCAAGGCCGGGCTGTTCCTCGGCGCCGGTTCGGTCATGCACGGCATGAACGACGAGGTCGACATGCGCAAGTTCGGCGGCCTGTACCGGCACATGCCGATCACGTTCGTCACGTTCGGGCTCGGCTACCTGGCGCTCATCGGGTTCCCCTTCCTGTCGGGCTACTTCTCCAAGGACGCGATCATCGAGGCCGCCTTCGGCCAGGAGGGCTGGCGTGGCTGGGTGTTCGGCCTCGCCGCCATGCTCGGCGCCGCGCTGACCGCCTTCTACATGACCCGCCTGATGCTGCTCACCTTCTTCGGCAAGGAACGCTGGCGGGACCTGCGCACCGCTGAGGGCAAGGAGTTCCACCCGCACGAGTCGCCGCCGGTGATGACCGCGCCGATGATCGTGCTGGCCATCGGCTCGCTCGGCGCCGGTGCGTTCTTCGCCCTCGGCGACCGCCTGTCCGAGTGGCTCGCCCCGGCGCTGGGTGAGCTCGGCGAGGCCGAGCACACCGCGATCCCGCACTCGCTGATCCCGTGGATCACGGTCGCCCTGTCCGCGCTCGGCGTGCTGCTCGCCTGGCTCGTCGTCGGGCGCCGGGACGCCCCGGTCGAGCGGCCGGAGAACGTCTCCGCCGTCGTCAAGGCGGCCCGCAAGGACCTGTACGGCAACGCGGTCAACGAGGCACTGGTCGCGACCCCGGGCATGTGGCTCACCCGGTTCTCGGTCTACCTCGACAGCCGGGGCGTCGACGGCGCGGTCAACGGACTGGCCGCCGCCCTCGGTGGCGGATCCGGGCGGTTGCGCAGACTGCAGACCGGCTTCGTCCGCTCGTACGCCCTGTCGATGCTGGCCGGCTCGTTCGTCCTTGTCGCCGCACTGCTGATGGTGAGGTTCTCATGACCTGGGTACTGGCCCTCATCCTCTGGCCGCTGGTCGGCGCGTGCGTCGTCACCGGGCTGCGCCGCAACGACCGGCTCGCCACGGTCACCGCGGTGGCGTTCGCCCTCGTCGAGCTGGCGATGATCATCCCGACGTGGGCGACCTACGAGCCGACCGGCGCCCGCCTGCAGCACACCAGCTCGATGGACTGGATCCCGAGCTTCGGCGTGCACATCTCCTTCGGCATCGACGGCATCGCGCTGGTGATGATCGCCGTGATCGCGTTCCTGGTGCCGATCGTCATCGGCGCACTGGGCACGGCGGACAAGCTGCCGCAGGACCGCAGCGCGGGTGGTTTCCTCGCGTTGATCCTGGTGCAGGAGGCCATCACCATCGCGGTGTTCGCCGCGACCGACGTGTTCCTGTTCTACGTGCTGTTCGAGATCATGCTGATTCCGATGTACTTCCTCATCGGCGGCTACGGCGGCGCGAACCGGCAGTACGCGGCGGTCAAGTTCTTCCTGTACTCCTTCCTCGGCGGTCTGATCATGCTGGCCTCGGCGATCGGGGCCTACTCGCTCGCCGCCGACGAGCTGGGCAACGGCACCTTCGACTGGGCGACGCTGGTCACGGTGGTCCGGGACGCGCCGGCGAGCACCCAGATCTGGCTGTTCCTCGGGTTCTTCCTGGCGTTCGCCATCAAGGCGCCGCTCGTGCCGTTCCACACCTGGCTGCCCGACGCCGCCGGCGAGGCGCCCATCGGCGTCGCCGTGCTGCTGGTCGGCGTGCTGGACAAGGTCGGCACGTTCGGGTTCCTGCGCTACTGCCTGCCGATGTTCCCGGAAGCCAGCAAGGACCTGGCGCCGCTGGTGCTGGTGCTGGCGGTGATCGGCGTGCTCTACGGCTCGATCCTCGCCGCCGGGCAACAGGACATGAAACGGTTCGTCGCCTACGTCTCGATCGCGCACTTCGGGTTCATCGCGCTGGGCATCTTCGCCTTCACCCAGCAGGCCGGGGTCGGCGCGGTGACCTACATGCTCAACCACAGCCTCGCGACCGGCATGCTGATCGTGGTGCTGGGCCTGGTGATCGCGCGCGGCGGCTCCACTCGGATCTCCGACTACGGCGGCATGTTCAAGCTGACGCCGTTGCTCGGCGGGATGCTGCTCATCGCCGGTCTGTCCACTTTGTCCCTCCCGGGTACCAACTCGTTCGTCAGTGAGTTCCTGGTGCTGCTGGGCGCTTTCGAGACCCAGCCGGTGTACGCGATCCTCGCCACCGTCGGCATGGTGCTCGCCGCGGCCTACGTGCTGTGGCTGTACCAGCGCCTGATGACCGGCCCGGTGCGGGGGACCGCGCTGGTCGGCGCCGGGGGCGGCCCGGGCACCGCGATCGCCCCCGAGCTGGGCGCCCGCAAGACGATCCGGGACCTGGGCGGCCGGGAGCTGGCGATCCTGGTGCCCATGGTGGTGCTGATCATCGGGCTCGGCTTCTACCCCCAACCCGTGCTGGACACGGTGACCCCGTCGGTCGACGCGACGCTTTCCGCACTCAACGGAGGCCAGTGAAATGCTCGGGATTCTGGCCCAGCAAGGGCAAATCTCCGCCCCGGAGATCGCGTACGACGCGATCCTGCCGGTGCTGATCGTGCTCGGCGCGGCGTGCGTCAGCGTGTTGTTCGAGGCGTTCCTGCCCCGGCACATGCGGTGGCCGTCGCAGGTGCTGCTCAGCCTGACCGGTCTGGCCGCCGCCGGTGTCGCGCTGGCCGTGTACGTCAGCGGTTCGCCGGTCAAGGGCCTGACCACCCTCAGCGGCGCCGTGTCGGTGGACAAGCCCGCCCTGTTCCTGTGGGGCACGCTCCTCGCTCTCGCGCTGCCCGCGATCCTGCTGATCGCGGACCGCTCGGTCGAGCCGGGTGGCGCCTTCGTCGCGCAGGCCGCGATCCGGCCGGGCACCGTGCAGGACCGGGCCCAGGTCGGTTCGACGGGCATGCAGACCGAGGTCTTCCCGCTGGCGTTGTTCGCGCTGGGCGGGATGATGACGTTCTGCGCGGCCAACGACCTGCTCACCATGTTCATCGCGCTCGAGGTGCTGAGCCTGCCGCTGTACCTGATGTGCGGCCTGGCCCGGCGCCGGCGCCTGCTGTCGCAAGAGGCGGCGGTCAAGTACTTCCTCCTCGGGGCCTTCTCGTCGGCGTTCTTCCTCTACGGTCTGGCGCTGCTCTACGGCTACGCGGGCTCGGTCAAGCTGGCCGACATCGCGGGCGCCGCGGCCGGCTCGGACCGGTCGGACATGCTGTTGTTCGCGGGCATGGGTCTCCTCGTGGTCGGGTTGCTGTTCAAGGGTTCGGTCGGCCCGTTCCACACCTGGACGCCGGACGTCTACCAGGGCGCGCCGACCCCGGTCACCGGGTTCATGGCGGCCTGCACCAAGGTCGCCGCGTTCGGCGGCATCCTGCGGGTGCTGACCGTCGGGTTCGAGTCGACCAGCTGGGAGTGGCGCGGCGTGCTGTGGGCCGTCGCGATCATCTCCATGGCGATCGGCGCCGTGCTCGGCCTGACCCAGACCGACGTCAAGCGCATGATCGCCTACTCGTCCGTCGCGCACGCCGGCTTCCTGCTCGTCGGCACGCTCGCGATGACCGATCAGGGCCTGTCCGGGACCCTGTTCTACCTGCTGGCCTACGGCTTCACGACGCTCGCCGCGTTCGGCGTGGTCTCGCTCGTGCGTGACGCCAAGGGCGAGGCCACGCACCTGTCGGCGTGGGCCGGCCTGGCCAAGCGGTCGCCCGTGCTGGCCGGGGTGTTCACCTTCCTCCTGCTCGCTCTGGCCGGGATCCCGCTCACCAGCGGGTTCGTCGGCAAGTTCGTCGTGTTCTCGGCGGCGCTGCGGGACGGCATGGCGCCGCTGGTGGTGATCGCGCTGGTGTTCAGCGCCGTCGCGGCGTTCTTCTACCTGCGGGTGGTCGTGCTGATGTACTTCTCCAAGCCGGCTCCCGAGGGCCCGACCGTGACGGTGCCGGGCGCGTTCACCACGGCGGCGATCACGCTCGGCGTGATCATCACCCTGCTGCTCGGCGTCGCCCCCGCCTTCGCCCTCGACTGGGCGGGAGCGGGCGCCTTCGCCTTCTGACGACCGCGCCACCGGAAGTGCCCCCCGCCCGCCAGGGCGGGGGGCACTTCCGCGTGCGGGGTCAGGTCGGATCGAGCGCGCGCACCACGTCGGGATAGGCACATGCGTGCCGGTGCACGTCGCCGCACCGGCAGGGCTGCTCGCGCGCCAGCCGCATCAGCTTGCGCAGGTGCCGCTGGGCGAGCCTGCGCTCGCGCGCTTCTCCCATGACAGGCCGGAGGGCCTGGTTGCGGGTGCGGCGGCCGGGGAGGGTCAGCTCGGTCATTTCTCGAGGCTCCTTTCGGAAGGGATGTCTCGAGCATGCCCGGTGTGGCGGCGGAGTGGGAAACAGAACGGGATTCTGTGGATGGCTGAGGGCGATGTGGACAAGTCGCGCCGTTTCGCCGGTGTGGCGCCGTTTTTGTCGGTCGGGTGTGCTAACCGACCGGCGTCGCATGCCTGCCCGGCGGCGTCAGCGCGCGGCTGTTGCTGATCAGCTGCGTCGCGATCTCGTCCACGCAGGCCGTGAAATCCCGGCCCGCCGCGGCCTCCGAGCCCGTCACGTTGTCCAGCACCCACAACCGCCACGCGCCGACCAGCCGGGCGAACGTGTCGCTGCCGTGCCCGGTGAACGTGAAGTGCCCGTCGGCCTCGGCGAGCTGCCCGGCAGCCACCAGCTGCCGCGCGGTGGGTTCGAAGATGCCCGCCGGAACACCGGTCTGCACGGCGATTTCCTGCAGGGTGGCGTCGCCGTCGTCGACGCTGTTGCGGTAGATCTGCGCGATCAGCCACGCCTGCGCGTAGCTCAGCGGCACGCCGGAGCGGGCCAGGATCTCCGGCCCCGGATCGGTCTTCTGCTTCGACCACACCGTCGCCACGACCTTCTCCAGCTCCTGCCGCGAATCCCCGGAGCCCGGCACGGCGAAGCCCTCGCCGACCCCGCTGTTGCCCGACGCCAGCGCCTTCGACGTGTCCCGCAGTGGAACCTCCTTGAGGAACAACGCGACCACCAGAGCGAGCAACCCGATCGGCGAGGCGATCAGGAACATCGTCCCGATGGCGTCCACATAGGACCCCGTGGACGGCTGCGGTGGCAGGTTGTTCGCGTAGATGGAGCCGAACACCGCGACCCCGAAGGAACTCCCCAGAGTGCGCAGGAAACTCACGCCGGACGTCGCCACCCCGAGGTCGGCGTAGTCCGCGGTGTTCTGCACGACGATCGTGGGCACCTGCATGGTGCAGCCGAGCCCGAGGCCCAGCACGACCATGTACGCCGAGGTGACCCAGAAGCTCGTGGTGGCGTCCAGGTGCGACAGCAGGTACAGGCCCAGCGCCAGCACGAGCGAACCGGCGATCGGGAAGACCCGGTACCGCCCGGTGCGGCTGATCACCACGCCGCTGACCAGCGAGGTGATCATGATCCCGACCACCAGCGGCAGCATCCGCAGTCCGGACTCGGTCGCGCTCGCGCCCTGCACGCGCTGCAGGTACGTCGGCAGGTAGGTGATGCCGCCGAGCATCGCGAACCCGACGACGAAGCTCAGGATGCCCGCCACCGAGAACACCCGGCCGCGGAACAGCCGCATCGGCAGCATCGGCTCCGCGGCCCGCAGCTCGACCAGCACGAACGCCACCAGCAGCACGACCGAGCCGACGGCCATCGTGATGATCACCGGCGACGCCCAGGGGTACTCGGTGCCGCCCCAGCTGGTCACCAGGGTCAGCCCGGTCGAGGCGAGCGCGATGAGGACGATGCCGAGGTAGTCGATGCGGGGTTTCACCGCCGCCTTGACCGTGGGCAGCGCGAACACCGCCACGAGGACCACCAGCACCCCGAGCGGCACGTTCACGTAGAACGCCCACCGCCAGCTCAGGTGGTCCACGAACAGGCCGCCGAGCAGCGGCCCGGCCACCGTCGAGACGCCGAACACCGCCCCGATCGCGCCCTGGTACTTGCCGCGTTCGCGCAGCGGCACGACGTCGGCGATGACCGCGGCCGAGGTCACCATCAACCCGCCCGCGCCGAGGCCCTGCAGCGCGCGGAACGCGACGAGCATGGCCATCGAGTCGGCCCATCCGCACAGGAACGACCCGGCGAGGAACAGGACCACGCTGGCCAGGAACGCCCGCTTGCGCCCGTACAGGTCGCCGAACTTGCCGATCAGCACCGTCATGATCGTCTCGGCGAGCAGGTACGACGTGACCACCCACGACAGGTGGTTCGCGCCGCCGAGGTCCGCCACGATGGTGGGCAGGGCGGTGGACACGATCGTCTGGTCCAGCGCCGCCAGGAGCATCCCGAGCATGATCGCCGCGACGATGGTGTTCTGCGCCCTCCTGCTGGTCACCTCGCGAACGTTAGTGCTGGTCAGAAGGGCCTGCGGGGCAGCTCACCCGATGGTGTGGGCACCCGTTGTCACGCGCATCACCAGGGTGGTTCGCAGAGGGCCCACGAACACCCCGGGTGCAGCCATTACGCTGGTGAGGACCGGTCAGTGAAGTGCGGAGAGGGCGGACAACGTGTCAGTGCGGCACCGGGGTAGCACGATCGAGGAGCTGCGCGGGAGCGTGGGCCTGCGGATCGCCGACGAGCAGCTGCTGCGCACGCTGGCCGCTGGACTGGACGACGTCGAAAAGCTGCTGCGCGACACCGCGCGCAGCGAGGTGCAGGCCGTCCACGACGCCGCGTCGCACCTGGTCGAGGCGGGTGGCAAACGTTTTCGCCCGCTGATGACTCTGCTGGCGGGTGAGTTCGGCGAGGGCAACCACTCCGACGTCGTGATCGCCGCGGCGGCCGTCGAGCTGGTCCACCTGGCCACCCTGTACCACGACGACGTGATGGACGAGGCGACGATGCGGCGCGGCGCGCCCAGCGTCAACGCCCGCTGGACCAACAGCATCGCGATCCTCACCGGCGACTTCCTGTTCGCGCACGCCTCCCGGCTGGTGTCCGACCTGGGCACCGACGCCGCCCGCATCCTCGCCGAGACGTTCAGCGAACTGGTCACCGGCCAGATGCGGGAGACCGTCGGGCCGGGCGAGGGCGAGGACCCGGTCGACCACTACCTCACCGTCATCGCGCAGAAGACCGGCTCGCTGATCGCCACCTCCGGCCGGTTCGGCGCGATGGTCTCCGGCGCCAAGCCGGACGCGATCCGGGCGATGCAGCGGTTCGGCGAGATCATCGGCACCGCGTTCCAGATCTCCGACGACATCATCGACATCGCCTCGCCGTCGCACGAGTCCGGCAAGACGCCGGGCACCGACCTGCGGGAAGGCGTGCGCACGCTGCCGATGCTGTACGCGCTGGCCGACCCGGACACCGACCCGCGGCTGGTGGAGCTGCTGGCGGGCCCGATCACCGACGACGAGCTGGTCGAGGAGGCCCTGACCCTGCTGCGGGCGTCCACCGGGCTGGACCGCGCCATGGTCACCCTGTCGGACTACGCTCAGCGGGCGAGGACGGAGCTGGCCCCCCTGCCGGCCGGGCCCGCGAGGGACGCGTGCGAGTCCGTCGCGGACTACCTCGTCGCGCGGACCAGGTAGATCGCGCGTCATGCGTGAGCCGCTGCGGCGTCACTGTGAGTGGTAACCGCGCGGTAGGAAAGGAAGGGCAGCACGGATGTCCATTTTCGGACAGGTCTGGCTGTGGAGCGCGGCGGCATTCGTGGTCGGGGTGCTGCTGACCTGGTTGTTCCTGGCCCGGCCCGCTCAGGCGAGAAGCCGGCACCTGGAGCGCAGACTCCTCGCCGCGCAGAGCGCGCCCGCCGCGCAGCCGACCCGCACGATCGAGCGGGACCCGGTGTCCGCGCCGGTCGCGCGGAAGGAACCGATCGCCGCGGAGACGCCCGAGGCGGAGGAGCAGCACGCCACGCCGTCCTGGCTGGAGCGCGACAGCCTCGCCGGACGGTCGCCCGGGTACCAGCCGGGCTCCGAGATCGACGACGACTCGCTGTTCGAGCCGGAGGAGCCGCAGGCGGAGGCGACGACGGTCTTCGACGCGTTCGGCCGCGAGCGGGACGACGCCGCCGAGCGGGGCGCGCTGCACGTGGGCGACGCGGGGCTCGGCCGGGAGCAGGTCGCGGGGTACGGACGCGAAGAGGCTGAGCGCGGCGCGCTGTTCGAGCCGGCCGAGGCCGGGTACGAGCGGGAGTCGCGCCACGGGCAGGACGATGCTGCCTACGGCCGCGAAGAGGCTGAGCGCGGCGCGCTGTTCGAGCCGGCCGAGCCGGGTACGAGCAGGAGTCGCGCCATGGGCAGGCCGACGCCGCTGGGTATGTGGCTGAGCAGGACCAGGCCGGGTCCGAGCGGGAGCCGCGCCACGGGCAGGGCGGCCAGGTTGCTGCACAGGATGACGCCGGGGCTGGGCGGAAGCCGCGCCATGGGCAAGAGGAGCCGCCTGCCGGCCGGGGGTCGCTGTTCGAGCAGGGGCAGGCTGGGCAGGCCGCGTTCGAGCAGGGGCAGGCTGGGCAGGCCGCGTTCGAGCAGGGGCAGGCCGGGCAGGCCGCGTTCGAGCAGGAGCAGCCTGCCGGGTCGTTGTTCCGGCGGGACGAGTCGCCTGCGGAGGCGACCACGTTGTTCCAGCCGGATCAGGCCCTTCGGGGTGAGGAGCGCCAGGCGCTGCGGGGTGAGGAGCGCGGCTCGCTGTTCGGGCGGGAGCGGGCTCCGGAGCCGGAGCGCGGGTCGCTGTTCGACCCGGACCACGCGCCCGAACCGGCGCGCGCGGAGGAGTCGGCCTTCACGCCGTTCGCCGCGCCGGAGCCCGAGCCGCCGGCCTACGCGTTCGAGGACCAGCCGCAGCCTCCGGCCGAGGAGACGGCCACCGAGACCACCCAGGTCCTGCCCAAGCGGCAGCCGCGGCGGTCGGCGCACGCCTTCGACCCGCCGAAGCCGGTCCAGCCGTCCATGCGGACCGTCGAGCGGCGCGAGCCCCGGCCCGAGGAGGGCGGCCGCAGCGGCTCCCTGTTCGAGCCGACCCCGCGCACGCGCGCGGACGGTTCGGTGCCGCCGGGCCCGTTCGGCCCCGGCTCGGCGATGCCGCGGCCCGGCGGTGGGAAGCCGTCCGAGGAGTTCACGGTCAAGGCCAGCGTCACCGCGCTGCGCTACTGCACCGAGGACTCGCCGCAGTACGACCGCATGATCGCCGAGGTCTGGTTCCGCACTGCCGACGACGCCGAGCGGGTCGGGTTCCGGCCGCTCTGAACCAAAGAAGAAGCCCCGCACGAACGATTCGTGCGGGGCTTCTTCGTGCGGTCAGTCGACCGTCCAGGTGTCCTTGCCGGTCAGCAGCGCCTGCAGGTCGGCCGGCTTCGCGGAGCGGGCCTGCTCGACCTGGGCGCGGGCCTGGTCGTCGTAGGTGGGGCGGGAGACCTGGCGGAAGATGCCCGTCGGCGTGTGGTTGAGGTGCTGGTCGCCGATGCGGGACAACCCGAAGGCGTACGCGGTGTCCTCGATCGCCGGGTCGTGGACGATCAGCTCGGACTCGCCGACCTCCGCCACCTTGGCGATCTCGAAGCCGCCCCAGCGGTTCGGCACCACGCCGTACTCGCCCTCCGGGCCGAAGCGGATCGGCTCGCCCGCCCGCAACGGGATGATCCGGTGCGCGGCCTCGTCCTTGTCCTTCAGCACGTCGAACGCGCCGTCGTTGAAGATCGGGCAGTTCTGGTAGATCTCCACCAGCGCCGAGCCGCGGTGCTGGGCCGCCGCGGTGAGCACCTCGGTCAGGCCCTTCTTGTCGGAGTCCAGCGCCCGGCCGACGAAGGAGGCCTCCGCGCCCAGCGCCAGCGAGATCGGGTTGAACGGCGTGTCCACCGAGCCCATCGGGGTCGACTTGGTGATCGTGCCCGGGTCGGACGTCGGCGAGTACTGGCCCTTCGTCAGGCCGTAGATCCGGTTGTTGAACAGCAGGATCTTGATGTTGACGTTGCGGCGCAACGCGTGGATCAGGTGGTTGCCGCCGATGGACAGCGCGTCGCCGTCACCGGTGACCACCCACACCGACAGGTCCGGCCGCGTGGTCGCCAGACCGGTCGCGATCGCCGGCGCGCGGCCGTGGATCGAGTGCATCCCGTAGGTGTTGAGGTAGTACGGGAACCGCGACGAGCAGCCGATGCCGGAGACGAACACGATGTTCTCGCGCTTCAACCCGAGCGTGGGCAGGAACGACTGCACCGTGTTGAGCACGACGTAGTCCCCGCAGCCCGGGCACCAGCGCACTTCCTGGTCGGACTTGAAGTCCTTCGCCTTCTGGGTCTCGTCCGTGGTCGGCACCAGGTCCAGACCGCCCAGGGTGGGCAGGCCCAAGTCGGTGGCGGTCATCGGGTCAGCGCTCCTTCGATGATGTCGGTGAAGACGTGCTGGAGTTCCTCGGCCTTGAACGGCAGGCCGGCGACCTTCGTGTAGGAGTGCACGTCCACGAGGTACTTGGCGCGCAGCAGCAGGGCGAGCTGCCCCAGGTTCATCTCCGGCACCACCACGCGGTCGTACCGGGCCAGGACCTCGCCCAGGTTCTTCGGGAACGGGTTCAGGTGCCGCAGGTGCGCCTGCGCGATCGGCATGCCCTGCTTGCGCACGCGGCGGGCCGCGGCGCCGATCGGGCCGAACGTCGAACCCCAGCCCAGCGCCAGCACCCGCGCCTCGCCGGACGGGTCGTCGACCTCCAGGTCCGGCACGTCGACGCCGTCGATCTTGGCCTGGCGGAGCCGGACCATGTGGTCGTGGTTGTCCGGGTCGTAGGAGATGTTGCCCTTGCCGTCCTGCTTCTCCAGGCCACCGATGCGGTGCTCCAGGCCGGGCGTGCCGGGCACGGCCCACGCGCGGGCCAGCGTCTCCGGGTCGCGCACGTACGGCCAGAACTCGCCGGACCCGTCGGCCGCGTTCGGCTCCGAGGCGAACTCCACCGACAGGTCAGGCAGGTCCTCGACGTTCGGGATCAGCCACGGCTCCGAGCCGTTGGCGTTCGCGCCGTCGGACAGGATCATCACCGGCGTCCGGTACTTCAACGCGATCCGCACCGCCTCGATGGCCGCCGCGAAGCAGTCGCCGGGGGACTGCGGCGCGATGACCGGCAGCGGCGATTCGCTGTTGCGGCCGAACATCGCCTGCAGCAGGTCGGCCTGCTCGGTCTTGGTCGGCAGACCGGTCGACGGGCCGCCGCGCTGCACGTCGATCACGACCAGCGGCAGCTCCAGCATCACGCCGAGGCCGATGGTCTCCGACTTCAGCGCCACCCCCGGCCCGGACGTCGAGGTCACGCCGAGCGCGCCGCCGTAGGAGGCGCCCAGCGCGGCGCCGATGCCGGCGATCTCGTCCTCGGCCTGGAAGGTCAGCACGCCGAAGTTCTTGTGCCGGGACAGCTCGTGCAGGATGTCCGACGCCGGCGTGATCGGGTACGTGCCCAGCAGGACGGGCAGCCCGGCGCGCTGCCCGGCGGCCACGATGCCGTACGCCAGTGCCGTGTTGCCGGTGATCTGCCGGTAGGTGCCCTTGTCCAGCTTCGCCGGCGCCACCTCGTAGGTGGTGGCGAACGACTCGGTGGTCTCGCCGTAGTTCCAGCCCGCGCGGAAGGCCAGGATGTTGGCCTCGGCGATGTCCGGCTTCTTGGCGAACTTCTCGCGCAGGAACGCCTCGGTGCCCTCGGTCGGCCGGTGGTACATCCACGACAGCAGCCCGAGCGCGAACATGTTCTTGCACCGCTCGGCGTCCTTCTTGCCGAGGCCCGTGCCCTCCAGCGCGCCCTGGGTCAGGGTCGACATGGCGACCCGGTGCACCTGGAACGCCGACAGCGTGTCGTCCTCCAGCGGGTCGCTGTCGTAGCCGACCTTGGTCAGGTTGCGCTTGGTGAACTCGTCGGTGTTGACGATGATCGTGCCGCCATTGGGCACATCACGCAGGTTCGCCTTGAGCGCGGCGGGGTTCATCACGACGAGCACGTCCGGCCGGTCGCCGGGGGTGAGGATGTCGTAGTCGGCGAAGTGCACCTGGAACGACGAGACGCCCGGGATGGTGCCCTGTGGCGCCCGGATCTCGGCGGGGAAGTTCGGCAGGGTGGCCAGGTCGTTGCCGAAGGCCGCGGCCTCCGAGGTGAAGCGGTCGCCGGTGAGCTGCATACCGTCGCCGGAGTCACCCGCGAACCGGATGACCACGCGGTCCAGCTTGGCGACTTCAGTGGGCCGGCTCGCCGACAGCACACCGTTGCCGTTCGTGCTCGTGCTCATGGGTCAGAGAATCCCTCTCTCCCGACAGGCTGCGTCCTCGTCGACACGTGGCCGGTGGGCACACTTCCGCCGATACCTCCACCTTACTTGTCGTTCTGTGACGAGAATCGGCGGTGTGATACCGGTTACCTGTAACTTACGGTAGCGTCTACTTCCGCGTGGTGATCGTGGCCTGCATCGAAGCGAGCCGTTCTGCGAAGTCGGGGGAATTCAGGGACTTCAGCTGAGGCTCGATCTCGGTGTCCACTGCGCGGGAATGCTCGGCCATGGTCGAGGTTTGCCGCATCGACAGCTTGGTCGCGAGCACGACCTCGCGCGGTGCGTTCGCCGCCGGTTCCGCCAGTTGCAATGCCGCCTCCAGCAGGTCGTCGTGGTCGCCGTCCACGGTGCGCAACACCAGCCCGGCCGCCTCCGCCGCCGCGGCGTCGAGGGACTGGCCGAACAAGGTCATGGCCCGTGCCCGCTGGATACCCACCGCGCGCTGCAACATCCAGGTGAAACCGCCGCCGGGGTGCAGGCCGAGTTCGAGGAACCGCGGGATGAACTTCGCGCGCGGGCCGGCGAGGCGGACGTCCGCGGCCAGCGCGAGGTTCAGCCCGGCGCCGACGGCCGCGCCGCCCACCGCCGCGATCGTCGGCAATGGCGACCGCGCCACCGCGAGGAAGCCCTCGTACACCGCGCGCAAGCCCTCCTCCTGCGCGCTGCCCAGCGTCGTGAGGTCGGCTCCGGCGCAGAACGCGGGCGGGGTGCCGGTGACGACCAGCGCCTGCACGCCCTGGTCCTGCTCGGCTTCGGCCACGGCCTGGGCGAGGTCGGTGGAAAGCGCCAGGGTCAGCGAGTTCCGCCGCTGCGGGGCGTCGACGGTGATCACCGCGACCCTGCCGCGCCGCTCGGTCACGATGCGTTCGGTCATGCCCGCCATCATGTCGCGGGGTTGGGCGGGCGCTCAAGGAGCCGGGACAGCACGACAGTGGACACCGTGCGGTCGACGATCTCCAGCCCGCGCAGCCGCTCCAGCGCGGTTTCGAGCTGGTGGATGTCGGCGGCGCGCAGGTGCACGATGGCGTCCGCCGCACCGGTCACCGTGTAGGCGGCGACGACCTCGGGCAGCGGTTCCAGCCGCGCGCGGATGCGAGCCGGGGAGATGTTGCCGCGGCAGTGCACCTCGACGAACGCCTCGGTGCCCCGGCCCAGCGCCTCCGGGTCGACGACCGCGGTGAAGCCGCGCAGCACCCCGGTTTCCAGCAGCCGGTCCACGCGGCGTTTGACCGCCGGCGCGGACAGCCCGACGACCTTCCCGATCTCGGCGTAGCTGGCGCGCGCGTTCGTCACGAGGCACGAAACGATCTGCTGGTCGAGCGAGTTCACACGCAATGTTTAGCAGGTGGATGAGCAAGAAACAGCGATTGATTGTCCCTGAATCGAGACATACCGTGATGTCATGACGACTCGGGTTCCGACCACCCGCCGGTACCTCATGTGCCCGCCCCGGTTCTTCGCCGTCGACTACGCGATCAACCCCTGGATGGACCCGACGCGACCGGTCAGCGCCGAGCGGGCGATGACGCAGTGGCGCGAGCTGCGGGACACCTACCGCCGCCTCGGCCACACCGTCGAGGAGATCGAGCCGCAGCCGGGGCTGCCGGACATGGTCTTCGCCGCGAACTCCGGGACCGTGATCGACGGCCGGGTGCTCGGCGCCCGCTTCCGCGCTCCGCAGCGCGCCGCCGAGGCCGAGCACTTCCGCCGCTGGTTCACCGAGCACGGCTACCGCGACGTCGTCATGCCGTCCTACGTCAACGAGGCCGAGGGCGACTTCGCGTGGACCGGGCGGATGCTGCTCGCCGGCACCGGGTTCCGCACCGACCCCGCCGCGCACGCCGAAGCGCAGGAGGTGCTCGGGGTGCCGGTGCTGTCCCTGCGGCTGACCGACCCGCGCTACTACCACCTCGACACCGCGTTGTTCGTGCTCAGCGAGGCCACCGACACGACGCCGGCCCACATCGCCTACTACCCGGAGGCGTTCTCGGCCGGCTCGCGCCGCGTCCTGGCGCGCCTGTTCCCGGACGCCGTGCTCGCCACCGCGGCGGACGCGGAGTGCTTCGGCCTCAACGGCGTCTCCGACGGGCGCAACGTCGTGCTGCCGCTGGAAGCCACGGACCTCGCCGAGCGGCTCGTGGTGCGCGGCTACGAACCGGTGCTCGTCGACATCTCCGAACTGCGCAAGGCGGGCGGCGGTCCGAAGTGCTGCACGCTGGAGATCCGCAAGTAGTTCCCGTGTCTCATTTCGAGATCGGTGGGCGGAACCGGCCGCGGTGTCTGTAACAGGTCCTTCTCGTCTCCCGAATCAGGGGGCATGACCACCTGCCGACTCTGTGGCTCGACCCGGCTGGCGAGTGTCGTCGATCTCGGTGCGACTCCGCCGTGTGAGCTGTTCCTGACCGAAGCCCAACTCGACGAGTCGGAAAATACCTTTCCGTTGCACCTGCGGGTGTGCACGGATTGCTGGCTCGCGCAGATCCCGCCGTTGATCACGCCGGAGGAGACATTCACCGAATACGCGTATTTCTCGTCGTATTCGGAATCCTGGGTGGACCACGCGGGCAGGTTCGTCGCGGGCGCGGTGGACCGGCTGGGGTTGGACGGCGACTCGTTCGTCGTCGAGGTCGCCAGCAACGACGGGTATCTGCTCAAACACGTTGTGGCACAGGGTATCCGGTGCCTCGGCGTGGAGCCTTCGGTGAACGTCGGCCAAGCCGCCAGGGACGCGGGCGTGCCGACCCTGACCGCGTTCCTCGGGCCGGAGACCGGCGCGGCGGTGCGGGCCGAGCACGGGCCGGCGGATCTCGTGGTGGCGAACAACGTCTACGCGCACATCCCGGACGTCATCGGCTTCACAAAGGGCCTGCGGGCGCTGGTCGCCGACGACGGCTGGGTGTCCATCGAGGTGCAGCACCTGCTGACGCTCATCGAGAAGACCCAGTACGACACGATCTACCACGAGCACTTCCAGTACTACACGGTGGCTTCGGCGCAGCGGGCGCTCGCGTCCGGCGGACTGTCCCTTGTGGACGTCGAGCTGCTGCCGACGCACGGCGGGTCGATCCGGCTGTGGGCCCGGCCCGCGGAGACCGCCGGTGAGCCGACCCGGCGCATGGTCGACGTCCTGGCCAGGGAAAAAGCCGCCGGGCTGCACGAGCTCTCCGGCTACACCGAGTTCGCCGCCCGGGTCGCCAAGGTGCGCCGCGACCTGCTGCGCTTCCTCGTCGACGCGGCCGACGACGGCCGGACCGTGGTCGGCTACGGCGCGCCGGGCAAGGGCAACACGCTGCTCAACCACTGCGGCATCCGGCCGGACCTGCTCGCCTACACGGTCGACCGCAACCCGTACAAGCACGGCCGGTTCACGCCCGGCACGCGCATCCCGATCCTGCCGCCGGAGCGCATCGCCGCGGACCGGCCCGACTACGTACTGGTCCTGCCGTGGAACCTGCGGGACGAACTGACCCAGCAGCTGTCCTACGTCGGGGAGTGGGGCGGCAAGCTCGTCTTCCCCATACCCCGCCTGGAAATCGTCGAGGTGAACCCAACGTGAAGGTCGTCCTGTTCTGCGGCGGGTACGGGATGCGGATGCGCAACGGCACCGCCTCCGACGTGCCCAAACCCATGGCCATGGTCGGTCCCCGGCCGCTGATCTGGCACGTCATGCGCTACTACGCGCACTTCGGGCACACCGAGTTCATCCTGTGCCTCGGCTACGGCGCCCACCACATCAAGGACTTCTTCCTCAACTACGAGGAGACCACGTCCAACGACTTCGTGCTGCGGGGCGGCAAGGCGGAACTGCTGTCCACCGACATCGCCGACTGGACGATCTCGTTCGTGCAGACCGGGATCGAGTCGCCGATCGGGGAACGGCTGCGCCGCGTGCGGAAGCACCTCGACGGTGACGAGATGTTCCTCGCCAACTACGCCGACGTGCTCACCGACGCGCCGCTGCCGTCGATGATCGAGCGGTTCTCCCGGTCGGACGCGGGCGCGTCCATGATGGTCGTGCCGCCGCAGTCGTCGTTCCACTGCGTGGAGATGGACGAGGGCGGCCTGGTCGGTTCGATCACCGCGGTGAGCGAGATGCCGCTGTGGGAGAACGGCGGGTACTTCGTGCTGCGCCAGGAGGTGTTCGACCACATCCCGGAGAACGGCGACCTGGTCGCCGACGGGTGTGCGGAACTGGCCAAGCGCGGCCGCCTGCTGGCCTACCCCTACCGCGGCTTCTGGAAGCCGACGGACACCGTCAAGGAGCGCTACGCGCTCGACGAGGCCTACACGCGCGGGGTGCGCCCGTGGGCGCTGTGGGAGAAGGACCGAGTGCCGGCGTGATCGGACTGGTTCCGGAGCGGCTCGAGCGGATCGTGGTGCTCGGCGCCCACTGCGACGACATCGCGATCGGCGCGGGCGGCACGCTGCTCACGCTGAGCCGCCCCGGACTGCGGGTGGACGCTCTGGTGCTCTCCGGCGGCGGCACCGAGCGCGAGGACGAGGAACGGGCCGCGCTCGCGGCGTTCTGCCCCGGCGCGGATCTCGGCGTCACCGTGCTGAAGCTGCCGGACGGCCGGCTGCCCGCGCACTGGGACGAGGCCAAGAACGCGCTCGAGGAGCTGCGGGCGCGCACCGATCCGGACCTGATCCTCGCGCCCCGCACCGGCGACGCGCACCAGGACCACCGCGGCCTGGCCGAGCTCGTGACCACCGCGTTCCGCGGTCACCTCACCCTCGGCTACGAGATCGTCAAGTGGGACGGGGACCTGACCACGCCGTCGGCCTACGTCCCGCTGCGGGACGAACTCGCCGAGAAAAAAGTCGAATTGCTGCAACAGCACTACGCCTCGCAGCGACATCGTCCTTGGTACGACCGGGAGGCGTTCCTCGGGCTGGCCCGCATTCGGGGGATCGAGTGCCAGGCGCGGTACGCGGAGGCCTTCCACGTCAGGAAGCTGTGTCTCCGGCTGGAGGGTTGAGTCATGCGTGTGCTGCTGACCGGGCACAAGGGGTATCTGGGCACGGTGATGGCGCCGGTGCTCGCCGCCGCCGGCCACGAGGTGACCGGGCTCGACTCCGGTCTGTTCGACGAGTGCGTGCTCGGCCCGGCGCCGCAGGACCCGCCGGGGCACCGGGTGGACCTGCGGGACGTGACGCCGGAACAGGTGTCCGGTGTGGACGCCGTGATCCACCTGGCGGCGCTGTCCAACGACCCGCTGGGCGCGCTCGCCCCCGAGCTGACCTACGAGATCAACCACAAGGCGGCCGTCCGGCTGGCGCGGCTGGCCAAGGACGCCGGGGTGTCCCGCTTCCTGTACGCGTCGACGTGCTCGGTGTACGGCGCCTCCGGCGGCGCGGACCTGGTCAACGAGGACGCGCCGCTGCGGCCGGTGACGCCGTACGCGGAGTCGAAGGTGCTGGTCGAGGACGACCTGCACGAGCTGGCCGACGACGACTTCTCCCCGGTGTACCTGCGCAACGCCACCGCGTTCGGCTTCTCCCCGCGGCTGCGCGCGGACATCGTGCTGAACAACCTGGTCGGGCACGCGTGCCTGTCCGGCGAGGTGCTGGTGCTCTCCGACGGCACGCCGTGGCGGCCACTGGTGCACGCGAAGGACATCGCGCGGGCCTTCGCCGCCGCGCTCGTCGCGCCCCGGGAAGCCGTGCACGACAAGGCGTTCAACATCGGCACCGAGCGGAACAACGTGACCGTCGCGGAGATCGCCGAGCAGGTCGTCGAGGCCGTGCCCGGCTCGCGGCTGCGGATCACCGGCGAGGCCGGCGCCGACCCGCGCTCCTACCGGGTCGACTTCTCCCGGTTCCGCGCGGCGATCCCCGGCTTCGCCTGCGAGTGGTCGGTCAAGGACGGCGCGGTCGAGCTGGTCGAGGCCTACCAGCGGCACGGGCTCACCCACCGCTCGTTCGAGCAGAGCTTCACCCGGCTCGCGCGGCTCAAGCAGCACCGCGAGGCCGGTGCGGTCGACGACACCATGCGGTTCGTGTGATGCGTGACGGGGCCTGGATGCACGCGCTGGTGGAGCGGTTGTACCCGCTCTGCCGCAGCATCACGGGCGACGGCGTCCGGGCCACGCTGGACGTCATCGGGGAGCACGTCCCGCTGGAGCGGCACGAGGTGCCCACCGGCACGCAGGTCTTCGACTGGACCGTGCCGCAGGAGTGGAACATCCGGGACGCCTGGATGGCCGACGCCGACGGCAAGCGCGTGGTCGACTTCGCCGAGTCGAACCTGCACGTGGTCGGCTACAGCGTGCCGGTGTCGGCGACGATGAGCCTGGCGGAGCTGCGGCCGCACCTGCACACCCTGCCGGACCGCCCGTCCTGGGTCCCGTACCGCACCAGCTACTACTCGCCGGCGTGGGGTTTCTGCCTCGCGCAGGAGACGCTGGACGCGCTGCCGGAGGGCGACTACGAGGTCCGGATCGACTCCACGCTGGCGGACGGGCACCTCAGCTACGGCGAGCACGTGGTGCCGGGGCAGGTCGCCGACGAGGTGATCGTGTCCTGCCACATCTGCCACCCGTCGCTGGCCAACGACAACCTGGCCGGCGTGGCGGTCGCGATCGCGCTAGCCAAGGCGCTGGTGAACCCCTGGTACACCTACCGGTTCCTGTTCATGCCGGGCACGATCGGCGCGATCACCTGGCTGGCGCGCAACGACGTCGCGCGGGTCAAGCACGGGGTCGTGCTCGCCTGCGCGGGCGACCGGGGCGACCTGACGTACAAGCGGTCGCGGCGCGGGGACGCGGAGATCGACCGGGTGCTGGCGCACGTGCTGCGCGATCGTCCACACCGGATCTTGGACTTCTCGCCGTACGGCTACGACGAGCGGCAGTTCTGCTCGCCGGGGTTCGACCTCGGCGTCGGCTCGCTCACCCGCACTCCGTACGCCGGCTACCCGGAGTACCACACCTCGGCGGACAACCCGGACTTCGTGTCACCGGCGGCGATGGAGGACACGCTCGCCGTGCTGCGCGAGGCGTTCGCCGTGCTGGACCGCAACCGCCGCTACACGAACCTGAGCCCGTACGGCGAGCCGCAGCTGGGCAAGCGCGGGCTCTACGACTCGCTCGGCGGCCGCAGCGACGCCAAGCAGGCCCAGATGGCGATGCTGTGGGTGCTGAACCTCTCCGACGGCGACCACGACCTGCTCGACATCACCCGCCGGTCCGGCCTGGACTTCGCCGCGGTCGCCGCGGCCGCCGACGCCCTGCGGGACGCCGGCCTGGTGGCGGGGTGATCGCATGACCACCACCGGCCGCCACCGCAAACCCGCCGCGAAGCCCTCCGGGCTGCGCGCGATGGCCGGGCGGCTGTCTTGGGGCCTCGGCGACCAGGCCGTGTCGAGCCTGACGAACTTCGCCGTCGGCATCTACGTCGCGCGCGAGCTGGGCGTCACCGCGTTCGGCATCTTCAGCCTCGCCTGGGTCACCTACGGCGTGCTGATCAACATCTCGCGTGGCCTGGCGACCGATCCGCTGATCGTGCGCTTCAGCGGCGTGGACACCGGCGTGTGGCGGGCGGCGGTGGCCCGGTCGTCGGCGACCGCGCTGGCCGTGGGCGCGCTGGCCGGCCTGCTGAGCGTGGTGTTCGGGATCGTGGTGGGTGGGAGCCTCGGGCCCGCGTTCGTCGCGCTCGGCGTCATCCTGCCCGCGCTGCTGCTGCAGGACAGCTGGCGGTTCGCGTTCTTCGCCTCCGGCGAGGGGCGCAAGGCGTTCGTCAACGACGCCCTGTGGGGCGTCGCGATGATCCCCGCGATGGTGCTGGCCGACCTGCACGGCAGCGTCGTCGCGTTCCTGCTGGCCTGGGGCGGCGCGGCCGCGGTCGCCGCAGGCTACGGCTACCTGCAGACGGGTCTTCGGCCGAGCCTCGACGGGGTGCGGTCGTGGCTGCACGACCAGCGTGACCTCGGCCCGCGCTACCTGGTGGAGAACGTCAGCAACAGCGGTGGCTCGCAGATCCGCATGTACGGCCTCGGCGCGATCGCCGGGGTGGCGGCGGTCGGCACCGTGCGCGGCGGGGAGCTGCTGCTCGGGCCGTTCGTCGCGGTCCTGATGGGACTGGCGTTCGTCGCGGTGCCCGAGGCCGCCAGGGTGGTGCGCCGCAACTTGCGGCGGCTGCCGACGTTCGCCCTGCTCCTCGGCGGGAGCCAGGCGCTCGGCGCGCTGCTGTGGGGCGGCGCGCTGCTGCTCGTCCTGAACGACCGGCTCGGCGAGCTCGTGCTCGGCGACGTCTGGCACACCGCCGAGGCGCTGATCATCCCGGCCACCCTGTCCGTCTTCAACGCGAGCTTCATCGGCGGCGCCGCGACCGGCCTGCGGGCGCTCGGCGCGGCCAAGCGCAGCATGCGGTGCCAGCTCGTCGCGTCCGCGCTCTACGTGATCGGCGGCCTGACCGGCGCGGCGATCGGCGGCGCCGTCGGGTCCGGCTGGGGCGTCGCGTGCGCCACCTTCGCCGGCGCGTTCGTGTGGTGGAGCCAGTTGCACGTCGCCGTCCGCGAGCACGTTCCCGAGGAAGCGAGGACCCCATGACGACCGCACCGAGGCTGAGCATCGGCCTGCCCGTCTACAACGGGGAGAACTACGTCGCCGAAGCCATCGACAACCTGCTCGCCCAGACCTTCACCGACTTCGAGCTGATCATCTCCGACAACGCCTCCACCGACGGCACCCAGGAGATCTGCGAGAAGTACGCCGCGAAGGACGAGCGGATCCGCTACCTGCGGCAGCCGCGCAACATCGGCGCCGCGCCCAACCACAACTTCGTGGTGCAGGCCGCGCGGGGTGAGTTCGTCAAGTGGGCGGCGCACGACGACCTGTTCGCGCCGGAGCTGCTGGCGAAGTGCGTCCAGGCGCTCGACCGGCACCCGGAAGCGGTGCTCGCGCACTCGTACATGGCGATCGTGGACGAGCGGGGCGAGGTCATCGAGAACTACGACTACGGCCTGGACACCGATTCGCCGGACGCGGCGGTCCGGTTCCGCAGCCTGATGTTCACCGAGGGCGGCGACGACTTCTACGGCGTGATCCGCACCTCGGTGATGCGGCGGATCGCGCCGCACGACAGCTACCACAACGCCGGACGGAAGCTGGTCGGCGAGCTCGCCCTGCACGGCACGTTCGTGCAGGTCCCGGAGGTCATGTTCTTCCGCCGCGAGCACCCCGGCCGCGGCGACAACCTGGGCTCGGTGCAGAAGGTGTGCGCGAACCTGGACCCGCGCCGGACGGGGCAGTCGAAGGCGCGGCTGTTCGCCGAGTACCTGGCCGGGTACGTCACCGCGATCCGCCGCGCGCCGTTGTCGTCGAGCGAGCGGATGCGCTGCTACGGCGTCCTCGGCGAGTGGCTCGGCGGCAAGCCGCTGCGGAAGGTGGGTCTGCTTTCGTGACGCGCATCGGGTTCTTCGGCATCCTCGGTTCGGGCAACCTGGGCAACGACGGATCGCTCGACGCCGTATTGAGTTACGTGCGAGAGCGATATCCGAACGCCGAGCTGGGCTTCCTGGCGATGGGCCCCGAGCAGCTCACCGCGCGGTACGGCGCGCCGGCGACGCACCTGCAGTGGTACGAGCCGCACGCGGGTGACGCGACCGGGCTGCCGGCCGCGGGGCTGAAGGTGCTCGGCAAGCTGCTGGACCCGTTCCGGACCTGGGCCTGGGTGCGGAACTACGACGTGGTGATCGTGCCCGGAATGGGCGTGCTGGAGGCCACGCTGCCGCTGCGGCCGTGGGCGCTGCCATACTCGCTGTTCTGGCTCGGCGTCACCGCGCGGCTCACCGGGACCCGGGTCGCGCTCGTCAGCGTCGGCGCCGACGTGGTGCGCAAACGCGCCACCCGGTGGGTCATCACGCGCGCCGCGCGGCTGGCGCACTACCGCTCCTACCGGGACGAGCACTCGCGCCAGGCCATGGCGCGCATGGGCGTCGACGTGAGTTCGGACGCCGTCTTCCCCGACCTCGCGTTCGGGCTGGCCGATCCGGAGCCGCGGCCCTCGACCGGCGCCGTCGGGGTCGGGGTGATGGCCTTCCGCGGCGGCAACGACGACCGGGCCCGCGCGGACGAGATCAACCGCGCCTACCTGGACACCGTGAAGCGGTTCGTGCGGCTGCTGGCCGACGAGGGCCGTCCGATCCGGTTGTTCACCGGCGACGTCGCCGACGACGAGGTGCTCGCGGAGGTCATCGCCGCCGCGCCGGGCGCGGACATCACCGCCGAGCCGCTGACCTCGCTGCAGGACCTCATGCGTCAGATGGCCGAGGTCGACGTCGTGGTCGCCACCCGCTACCACAACGTGTTGTGCGCGCTGAAGACCGCGAAGCCGACGCTCTCGCTGGGCTACGCGCGCAAGAACGACATGCTGATGTCGGCGATGGGCCTGGGCGAGTTCTGCCAGTCCGCGCGGGAGCCCGAGTTCGACCGGCTCGTGGCGCAGTTCCGCGAACTGGAGGACCGGCGCGAGGAGCTGACCGCGATCCTCAAGGAACGCAATCGTGTGATGAGCGAGCGGCTGGAGCGCCAGTTCGCCATCATGTCCGAATCCGTCGTCGAAGGGAGCCGGACGTGAAGGCCGTTCCGGTAGCCGGCATCGCCGGGGCCTGGTTGTTCGAACCGACACCGCACGTGGACGCGCGCGGGTTCTTCTCGCGCACGTTCGACCGCGAGGTCGTCGCGTCCGTCGGCATCGACCCGGACGGCTTCGCGCAGGACAGCCTGTCCCGGTCGGTCAAGGGCGTGATCCGCGGCATGCACCTGCGCTCCGGCGCCGGCGAGTCCAAACTGGTCCGCTGCTCCTACGGCGAGGTGTTCGACGTCGTGGTCGACCTGCGGCCGGACTCGCCGACCTTCCGCAACACCGAGTACTTCCGGCTCTCCGGCGACACCCAGGTCACCGTGTACGTGCCGGCCGGCTGCGCGCACGGCTTCCAGGCGCTCACCGAGCCCGCCGACGTCTCCTACCGCATCGACCGGCCGCACGACCCGTCCGAGGACGTCACCATCGCCTTCGACGACCCCGACCTGGCCATCCCGTGGCCGCTGCCGGTGACCCTGACCTCCGACCGCGACCGAAGCGCGCCCTCGCTCGCCGAAGTCCTGAGAACCCTGAGGTGACAGTCATGGACGCGCAGATCCTGCCCCGCTCCACCGAGGTCAACGAGCGCCTGCACCAGCTCGTCCCCGGCGGCGCGCACACCTACGCCAAGGGGGAGGACCAGTACCCCGAAGGGCTGGCGCCGGTGATTTCACACGGCCGCGGCGCGCACGTGTGGGACATCGACGGCAACTCCTACATCGAGTACGGCTCCGGCCTGCGCTCGGTGAGCCTCGGGCACGCCCACCCGCGGGTGGTCGAGGCCGTGCGGCGCGAGCTGGACCGCGGCAGCAACTTCGTGCGGCCGTCCGTCGTCGAGCTGTCCGCGGCGGAGAAGTTCCTGGCGACCGTGCCGACCGCGGAGATGGTCAAGTTCGCCAAGAACGGCTCGGACGTCACCACCGCGGCGGTGCGGCTGGCGCGCGCGGCGACCGGGCGACCGGTGGTCGCGATCTGCGCCGACCACCCGTTCTTCTCCACCGACGACTGGTTCATCGGCACCACCGGCATGCCGGCCGGGATCCCGCCGCAGATCACCGGCCTGACCGTGCGCTTCCCGTACGGCGACCTGGCCGCGACCGAAGAGATCCTGCGCAACCACGACGTCGCCTGCCTGATCATGGAGGCCGCGACCGGGGTCGAGCCGCAGCCGGGGTACCTGGAGGGGATGCGCGCGCTGGCCGACCGGTACGGCGTGGTGCTGGTCTTCGACGAGATGATCACCGGTTTCCGCTGGTCGGAGGCGGGCGCGCAGGGCTACTACGGGGTGACGCCGGACCTGTCCACGTTCGGCAAGGCGCTGGGCAACGGGTTCGCGGTGTCCGCGCTGGCCGGCAAGCGGGAGCTGATGGAGCTGGGCGGGCTGCGGCACTCGCGCGAGCGGGTGTTCCTGCTGTCCACCACGCACGGCGCGGAGACGCACTCGCTGGCCGCCGCCATGGCCGTGATGGACACCTACGTCGAGGAGGGCATCTCGGCCCGGCTGCACGCACTCGGCGAGCGGCTCGCGTCCGGCGTCCGGGACGTGGCGGCGGCGATGGGCGTCGGCGAGCACGTCGTGGTGCGCGGCCGGGCGAGCAACCTGGTGTTCGGCACGCTCGACGAGCAGCTGCGGCCGTCCCAGCCGTACCGGACGCTGTTCCTGCGCCAGCTGGTCGCCGGTGGCGTGCTCGGGCCGTCGTTCGTGGTGAGCAGCGCGCTGACCGAGGCCGACATCGACCGGACGGTGGACGTGGTGGCGCAGGCCTGCGCCGTCTACCGGAAGGCGCTGGACGTCGAGGACCCGACGCCGTGGATCGGCGGCCGGTCGGTCAAGCCGGTGTTCCGGCCCTACGCCTGACGCGGTCGAGGAGCCACGCCGTCACGGGCACGACGACGAGCGCGACGCAGAAGCCGCCGAGCGTGTCCGTCGGGTAGTGCACGACCATGCCGAACTGCGCCCAGGCCTCGGCGGCGCCCGCGGTGACCGCGGCGTAGAGCACCACCGCCGTGGCCGCGGGCGGGCGCAGCCGCAGCCGGTCGGCCAGGACGAACGCGAACACCAGGACCATCGCGGTCACCACCGCGGTGTGCCCGCTGGGGAACGACAGGTGCGGGCCGTTGATCGTCCGCCCCACCACGGGTTTCAGCAGCGTCGTCACGGCCACCGACAGACCGGGCCCGAGCACGGCGAGCAGCGCGGTGCGCCGGTGCCCGAGCACCAGGCACAGCGTGACCAGCGCGGCCACCAGCAGGCCCGCGCCCGCCGGTTCGCCAGCGAAGTCCAGGCCCTTGGCGGTCACCCGCTGCGCCGACGGGTACGGGATCGCGCCGCCAGAGGCGTCCAGGATCCAGCGGTCGAGAGCGCTCGCCGAGCCGGCGCCCGCGACGCGGACGGCCAGCACCGCGACGGTCACCGCGGCCGGGATCGCGAGCACCAGCAGCGGGCGCCGCACGGCGTCGGGCAGGGCGGTTCGCGTGGGCAGCACGGCGGTGGTCACCGTTGGGAGTCGGTCCCGCGGCGGGGTTCGTTTCGCCGTAACGGGGGAATGATCATCGGCGACTGGCAGGTGAAGCCGCCAGTTCCGGGAGGGCCGCCATGCGCGTACGGGCATCCGACATCTCGGCTCGCACCATCGGTGACGAGACGATCGTGCTCAGCCTGTCGACCTCGAAGTACTTCACCATCACCGGTGTCGGCACGCGACTGTTCGAACTGCTCGCCGAGGACCGCTCGCTCGACGACCTGGTCGGCGCGATCACCAGCGAGTACGACATCGACGCGGACACCGCGCGCCGCGACATCGAGGCGTTCCTCGGCCGGCTCCGCGATGCCCAGCTCCTCCACTGAGGCGCCGCCGCGACTGTCTACAATGGACGTCGCGGTGGGACGCCCGCTCGGATCCGCGCCGTTCCCGCTCGGCTCGCCGATGGACCCGGTGCTCGCGCTGCGGAACGCGTTGCGCCCCGCGTTGCTGCGTGAGCCGTGCGTCATCGCCTTCTCCGGTGGGCGGGACTCCTCGGTGCTGCTGGCGGTCGCCGCGGACCTCGCCGCGCGCGAAGGGCTCGCGCCGCCGATCGCGCTCACCTTCCGCTACCCTGGCGACCCGGCCGCGGACGAGTCGGCCTGGCAGGAGTCGGTGATCCGGCACGTCGGCGTCGAAAGCTGGGTGCGCCGCGACATCGGCGACGAGCTGGACCTGATCGGGCCGCTCGTGCAGCCGGTGCTGCGTGCCCGCGGCCCGGTCTACCCGGCCGCGCTGGGCAACACGGTGCTGCTCGCGTCGCACGCGCCCGGCGGCAGCCTGGTGACCGGCAACGCCGGGGACGAGGTGCTCGGCGGGCACCGGCTCGGGACCCTGCGCGCGGTGGCGCGCCGTCGCGGCCGCGGGATGACCGGGGCGGACTGGGCGCGGTTCGCGGTGTGCGCGGCGCCCGGGTTCGCCCGCCGCGAGGTGGCCCGCCGGTCCGTCCCGATGCCGTGGCTGCGGCCGGACCTGCGGCGCGTGGTCTGGCGCGAGGCCGCGGACCGCCCGTTGCGGTGGGAGACCAGCGTGCGGACCGCCCTGGCGACCCGGGCCTACGCGGTGGGTTTCCGGACGCGGGCCGACGCCGCGGCGGAGTACGACTGCGAGCTGGTCGAGCCGTTCGCCGACCCGTCGTTCGTGGCGTCCTACGCGGCCGGGCGGCCGATGACCCGCGCGGCGGGCACCCGGCTGGTCGCGGACGGGCTGCTGCCGGAGGCGGTTCTCCAGCGGCGGGACAAGGCGCGGTTCAACGCGTCCCGGTTCGGGCCGCGGTCGCGGGAGTTCGCGCGGAACTGGGACGGCAGCGGCGTCGACGGCTCGCTGGTCGACCCGGACGCGCTGCGGGCCGCGTGGCTCGCCGACGAGCCGCCCGCGTCCACGGCGATGCTGCTGCAACAGGCCTGGCTGGCGACATGAGGAGGCGGCGGCTGGCGTGGGAGGTGCTGCGGGCGCTCCCGCCGATGGTGCGGATCGAGCTCAGCCTGCGGCGCGCCGACCTGCGGGAGACCTGCCGTCGCCTCGGTGTGCGGTGCGACCTGACCAGCGCCGCGCCGCCCGCAGACGAGTCGCCCGTGCTGCCGCGGTGGTCGCGCGCGCCGATCCGGGCCTCGTACTTCGTGGTGTCGCGGTGGCCCGCCGGGGACACCTGCCTGCGGCAGTGCCTGCTGATCGGCCACCGGTTGCGGGCACTGGAGCCGGTGCTGCGGATCGGCGTGCGGCGCGAGGCGGACGGCCGGTTCTCCGCGCACTCCTGGCTGGAGATCGACGGCAAGGCGCTCGACCCCACGGCGGGTCGGTACGCGGTACTCGGATCGGCGGGGTGACCACGATGGACTTCACGTACCGGGCGCACGGGCTGACCGTGTGGAGCGACGTCGAGCTGGCGCTGCCCGCCGGGGACGGCGGCGAGCCGGACCTGGTGCTGCGGCGGGGCGCCGACCGGGAGGTGCCACGCGCGGAGCTGCCCGGGCGGTGTCTGGCCGAGCTGGCGAAACCGGACGGGCGGGTGTTCTACACGCTCGCCACGGACGGCGACCGGACGGTGCTGCGGTATCCGGGACTGTGCGAGTTCGCCGGCGATCCGTTGCTGCGTGAGGTGACCTACCACCTGGACCCGGCGGCCGACCACGGGTTGCTGACCGTGCTCGCGACGGGCGCGCTGCTGGCCGTGCACCTGACGCTGAACTCGCACCTCGTGCTGCACGCGAGCGCGGTGCGCGTGGACGGGCGGGCCCTGGCGTTCGTGGGCGCGTCCGGGATGGGGAAGTCCACGCTGGCCGCGGCCCTGTGCGGGCACGGGTGCGATCTGGTGGCCGACGACGTGCTGCGGGTGGACCCCGGCGGGCTCGTGCACCCGGGGAGCACGGAGAACCGGCTGCGCATGGCGGCGCGGGGCCTCGCGGACGGAGCGGCCGCGGCGGACGTGCGGCCGACCGCGGACGGGCGGCTGGCCCTGCGGTCGCCGGTGACCGCGGACGCGTTGCCGCTGGCGGCGTGCGTGATCCCGCGGCCGAGCCGGTCCGCTGTGGACGTTTCCGTCGAGCGGCTCACCGGGACGCGGGCGTTCCTGCGGATGAGCCAGTTCCCGCGCGTGCTCGGCTGGCGCGATCCGGCCGTGATGGACTTCGCGTTCCAGGGGCTGGCCGACCTGGTCGCGCAGGTCCCGGTGTTCGAGGCGACCGTGCCGTGGGGACCGCCGTTCCGCGACGAGGTGCTCACGGACCTGCTGTCAGCGGTAAGCAGCTGACTGGAGCCGGTACAGCTCGGCGTACTGGCCGGCGCGTGCCATCAGCTCGTCGTGCGTGCCGCACTCCACCACGCGGCCCGCGTCCAGCACGTAGATCCGGTCGGCCATGCGGGTGCTGGAAAAGCGGTGCGAGATCAGCAGCGCGGCGCGTCCGCCCAGCATCGCGCGGACGTCGGTGAACAGCTCGTGCTCCGCGCGCGGGTCGAGCGCCGCGGCGGGTTCGTCCAGCACCACCAGCGACGTGTCCCGGTAGAGCGCCCGCGCCAGCGCCACCCGCTGCCACTGCCCGCCGGACAGGTCGAAACCCTCGTCCAGGTCCCGGCCGAGCATCGTGTCCAGGCCGTGCGGCAGCTCGCGCGTCACCCCGAGGACACCCGCGCGCCGGGCCGCGTCGTGCACCGACTCCTCGTCGCCCGGCCGGTCGCCGTCGCTGATCGTGATGTTGTCGCGCAGCGTCATCTGGTACCGCACGAAGTCCTGGAAGATCACCGTGACCGAGGCGCGGATGTCGGCGGGCGGGGCGTCGGCGCCGTCCCAGCGGCGGGTGCCGAGGTCCGGGTCGTACAGTCCGGCGACGATCTTGGCCAGCGTCGTCTTGCCGGACCCGTTCTCGCCGACCAGCGCGACCACCTCGCCCGCGCCGATCTCGATGTCCACCGCGTCGACCGCGGGCCGCTCCTGCTCGGGGTAGCGGAAGCTGATGTCCCGCAACACGACTCCCTGCCGCAGCGGCCGCTTCTCCCCGGCCGCGGGCGACGGCGGGGCGGACGCGACGAACCGCTCCAGGTCGGCCAGGAACGGCGCCGATTCGAGCAGCCCGCCGATCGAGGTGAACAGCGTGCCGAGCTGGCTGCTCAGCAACCGCACCGCGATCGCGGCGGCGCCCGCGGCGGGCAGGTCGATCCGGCCGCTGCGCACCAGGCCGATGATCGCCAGCAGCGCGGCCGTCAGCGACAGCGCGACGCCGATCGTGGTGAGACCGGCGATCAGCTGCCGCCGCCGGACCTGTTGCCGCAGCTGGACGTTGATGCCGGCGTTCAGCTCGCGGTGGCGCTCCCGCAGCGGCTTCGTCGAGTGGAACGCACGCAGCTCCGCCGCGTACGGGCGCTGGGTGAGCAGCTGCCGCAGGTAGTTGCGGCGGCGGAACAGCGGGGTCAGCCGGTGGGCGAACGCGAACTCGGTGCGGCTGGCCCACCGCGCGAGCAGCACCGCGGGCAGCCCGGCGGCGAGCAGGATCGGCACCAGCAGCGGTTCGACGCCGATCAGCACCGCCGACATCGTGACCACGCCCAGCAGGCTGCCGGTCAGGCCGAGCAGCGCGGTGGTCACCGCGAACGGGCGGGTGAGCGCGTTCTGCTGGACGCGCTCCAGCGACGTGGCGAAGCCGGCGGACTCGTAGGTCACCAGGTCCGCGCGCGCCGTGGTGTCCAGCACCCTGTCCCACACCCGCTGCGACACGCGCTCGCCGAGCAGCCGGTGCTGCTGGGTCTGCAGGGCGCCGACCGAACCGGTCAGCGCCGTCATCAACGCCAGCGCCAGCAATGAAACGGTGAGGCCGAAGCGCGCGCGCTCCGGTTGCAGCAACGCGTCGAAGGTCAGTTTGCTCGCCGCGACCACGCCGAGCGCACCGACGGCGCCGATGATTTGGTAGACCGCCGCCGTCACGGTGCCGAACCGGTCGGCCGCCGCGACCTCGCGCGCCGCGGCCGCGATCAGCCGTGGCGTGGCCGCCGAAGCCCGCGCGATGCGTGTGATCCCCACCGTCGAATCGTACCGCCGGGAAAACGTATTCCAGGAATTGTCCCGGTACCGGTTGGACAACGTCACCAGCACATTCGGCGAGTGGTTGTAACGGCCTGCCGCATTCAGGCGAATCCCGGTCGAGGTCCTTGGGCTCTGTCACGTCGACGATTAACGGAAAGGAGTGACATGAAGAAAGAGTACGCCGCCCCCGGCATCGAGGACATCGGCTCGTTGTCCGAGCTCACGCTCGGTCAGTCGTCGGGAAGCCGGCTCGACGCCGATTTCGCCGCGGGCACCCTCTTCGGAGATCTGACGTTTTCGTGACCCCGGTTTTCCCGTTCCTGCCAGTGGCGGGGGGAGGTGAACACATGCGCGAGCCCTACACGACCCCGGAAATCACCCTGTTGGGTTCGGTGACGGACTTGACACAGGCGAACCTGTTTGGTTCTTCGCCGGACAACCTCACGTGGGCGATCCCGATTCTCGGCGACAACGACGCCTACTCGTGATGCGTTGCCCGGTCACGGGGCCGGCGGTCGCCCGCCGGTCCCGTGACCACCTGTCCCCGTCCGCCGACTGTCCGGAAGTGAGCACCCGGTGGCGCTGTACACAATGGACCGACTGGAGATCGCGGGTGGCTGGATCAACGGGTACGACCTCCTCCCGCTGCCGCTGGGCGATCCCGGCGAGCCGCGGCGGGTGCTGGACCGGATCCTGCTCGGCCACCTGAGCCGCACGCCGTGCCTGGTCGCCTTCTCCGGCGGCCGGGACTCCTCCGCGCTGCTGGCCGCGGCGGTGGCGCTGGCGCGGCGCGAAGGGCTGCCGCTGCCGGTGCCGATCACGTTGCGTTATCCGGCCGCGCCGGAGTCGGACGAGACCGCGTGGCAGGACGCCGTGCTCACGCACCTCGGGGTCACCGAACGGATCGTGCTGACCGTGGACGACGAGCACGACCCGGTCGGGCCCATCGCGACCGCGGTGCTGCGGCGGCACGGGCTGGTGTGGCCGCCGAACTTCGCGCCGACCTGGCGGATGATGGACGCGGCCCGCGGCGGGGTGCTGCTGACCGGCGAGGGCGGCGACGAGGTGTTCGGGCTGAAGCGGATCACGCCGTTGACGAAGGTGCTCAAGGCGCGGGGGCGGGTGCGGGCGAGCGTGTTCCCGGACGCGGTGCGCGCGCTGGCCCCGGCGCGGGTGCGGCGGCGGGCGGCGCTGCGCAACCGGCACCAGCGGCCGTGGCTGCGGCCTGCCGCGGCCGAGTTGCTCGCCGAACGGGACGCGGCGGACGCGGCGGCGTACGAGCTGCACGCCGGCCGCCACGCGTGGCAGTTCACGACGCGGCGGTGCGCGCGGCTGGGCTACCAGAGCGTGCGCGCGCTGGGGTCCGAACTGGACTGCCGGTACGTGCAGACGTTCGCGGAGCCCGACTTCGTGGCGGCGATCGCGCGGGCCGCCGGGTTCTGGGGGTGGAGCGGGCGGACGGCCACGATGCGCGACGTGTTCGGCGACCTGCTGCCCCGGGAGGTCCTGGAACGCACGACGAAGGCGACCTTCACCGGCGCGGTGTTCACGGAACGGACGAGGGCGTTCGCCCGGGAGTGGACCGGCCGCGGGGTGGACCACGACTTGGTGGACGCGCAGGCGCTGCGGGACGGATGGCTGTCGGCGAAGCCGCACGCGGCGTCGATGACGTTGCTGCAGCAGGCCTGGCTCGCGGCGGCTCGGTAGGTGGTTCGGCGGTGGGTTGCTGTGCGGGGCGGCGCGGTTTGGTGGGACGGTGGGGCGGCAGGGTTGGCTGGCGGCGGTCCGGTAGGTGGTGCCCGCGGGTTGTTGTGCGGGGCGGCGCGGCTTGGCGGGACGGTGGGGCGGCAGGCTTGGCTGGCGGCGGCTCGGCAGGTGGTGCCCGCGGGTTGCTGCGCGGGGCCGCGTGCCATGACGGGACGGTGCTGCGGCAGGCCGGACTGGCCACCGCTCGGTAGGAGTCCGACGGTTCCTGGTTGTCGGCACTAGGCCGCGGATCGTGTCGCCGCCGCAGCGGGCGCGGCTGGCCACCGCCCGTTGGGTGGTATCCGCAAGTCCTGGTTGTCCCCACCCCACGCGGATCATGCTGGGCACGTGGAACGGAACGAACTCGCGGACTTCCTCCGGCGTCGCCGGGCGGTGCTCCAGCCTGGGGACGTCGGGGTGCCCGCCGGCGGGCGGCGCCGGACGCCGGGGCTCCGCCGCTTCGAGGTCGCCCAGCTCGCCGGCATGTCGCCGGACTACTACGCCCGCCTGGAGCAGGGCCGCGGCCCGCGACCATCAGTCTCCGTGCTCACCGCGCTGACCCGCGCCCTGCGGCTGACCGTCGACGAACGCGACCACCTCTTCCGGCTCGCCGGCCACCAGGCCCCGCCGCGCACCGACGGTGACGAGCACGTCAGCCGCGGCCTCCTCCGGCTCCTGGACGGGCTCACCGGCCTCCCCGCGCTGATCGCCACCGACCTGAACGTCGTGCTCGCCCAGAACGCCATGGCGGACGCGCTGCTCGGCGAGCAGACCCGCTTCCGGGGCCTGGCCCGCAGCTGCACCTACCGGTGGTTCACCGACCCGGCGATGCGCGAGCGCCACCCCGCCGAGGACCACGACCACGAAAGCCACGCGCAGGTCGAGGACCTGCGCGCGACCCTCGCGGCCCGCCCGAGCGATCCGGCGGCACGCGAACTGGTCGAGGCGCTCCGGGCGGAGAGCGCCGAGTTCGCCGGGCTCTGGGCCCGGCACGACGTCGCCGTCCGCCGCAGCGACCGCAAGCGCATCCGGCACCCGGTGATCGGGCTCGTCGAGCTGGACTTCGACGTGCTGGCCACGGCCCGCCAGGACCAGCGCTTGATCGTCTACTCGCCCGCGCCGGGCAGCGCCGCGGTGTCCCAGCTGGAGCTGCTGGCCGTGCTCGGCCAGGAGACCTTCACCACCGGAGGAGAAGCATGACGCCCCACCGGATCACCGCCCTCTTCGCCGCCACCCTGCTCGCCGCGGGTGTCCCGGCCACCGCGGACGCCGGCACCCGCCTGGCCGACGTTCGCGTCCTCGCCCACTTCGACCGGGCCGCGGGGCAGGCCGCCGAGAGCATCGCCCCGGAACCCGGCGGCGGTGCGGTCGTCGGCATGATCCCCGCCCGCCAGGTGGTGCGGGTCGCGCCGGACGGGACCGTCCGGGTGCTCGTCACGATGCCGCTCCCACCGGACGGCGGCGGCACCACGCCGGCCGTCGGGACCCCCGTGGTCACCGGGGTGGCCCGCTCGGACCGCGGCGACGTGTACTTCCTCTACTCCGCCGGACAGGGCGGGCTGACCGGGATCTGGCAGATTCGCGCCGGGACGCCACGGCTGGTCGTGCCGCTGCCCGCCGACACCATGCCGAACGCCCTGGTCATCGACGGCGACCGCTTCCTGGTGACCGATTCCGCGGGCGGGCGCATCTGGCGGGCGCCGCTGCGTGGTGGCGCGGCAACCGTGTGGTCGGCCGACCCGGCTCTGGCGCCCCACGGCTTCTTCGGCGTGAACGGCCTGAAGGTGCACGACGGCGCCGTGTGGGCGAGCAACTCCGACCGAGGCACGATCGTCCGCATCCCGCTGACCGGCGGCCCCGCCGAGGTCCGGGCCACCGGGCTCGCGGGCATCGACGACTTCGACTTCACCGGCCGCGGCGACGAGATCCTCGCGGCGATCAACCAGGACAGCAAGCTCGTGCGGGTGGCTCCGGACGGCGCCGCGGAGACCCTCCTCGACGCCGGGGACGGCATGCAGGGCACCACGGCCGTGGTGGTGCGGGGAAGCCGGGTCTACGTGACCAACGGCGCCAACCTGGTGGGCGACGACTCGAACCTGCTGGTCGCCCGGCTGCGGCGCTGACCCTCAGCGCGTCCCGGTCGGCGAGCCCTTCCGCACCTCGCGCAGCGCGTAGGTGAAGCGGCTCAACGGGTTCCGGTGCCGGTCCGCCGTGTAGTCCGCGTCCGGGAAGACCAGGGCACGCAGGTAGGCCGGCTTGTCGCGCCAGGGCAGGACCCGCAGGGTGGCCACGGCCTGCGCCGCGAACGTCTTGTCCGGCGTCGTGTGCAACCCCAGCCACGACTCGTCCCGCGGCGACGGCACGTAAGCCACCGCCCAGTGCGCCAGCGGGCCGGGGACCTTGATCCCCAGCAGGCGCACCGTGTCGGCCACCGCGGCGGCGACCACGGCCTCCGCGCCCCACGACCCGGCCAGCGCCAGCACCGGCCCCGGATCCACCACGCGCAGCATCTCCGCCACGTCCCGCAGCGACCCGAGCCGCAGCGGCCAGTCGCCGAGGGCCGCGTGGTAGCAGGCGTGCAGGAACCGGTTCGGCGGCGACAGCGCCCGCACCGCTCGGCCGCCGATGGCGAACTCCTGCCCGGCGTCCCACACCGCGTCCAGGTCGACCCGCCGCCCCCACGGCCCGAGGACGAAGGTGCGGTGCAGGTCCAGCTCGTACCCGGCGGGCGGGCGCAACGTCATGCCCTTGTCGAAGCGCCGGTCGAACCCCGGCCGCGGCTCGGCGAGCGTGCGCTGGAACCCGGCCGCCCCCAGCACCGCGACGGTCCGGTCGATGTCCGCCGCGCGCACCATCACGTCCAGGTCGTTGAAGGACCGCAGCGCCGGATCGGGGTAGTCCAGGTGCGCCACCGCCGTGCCCTTGAGCACCCGCGCCTCGATGCCCGCCCCGTCGAGCAGGTCCAGGATCCGCAGCAGCTCGTGCTCCAGCACCAGCACGCGCATCTGGTTGGTGGCGTGCGCCGACCTCACCTCGCGTGCCTGCTCGCCGGTCGCCGGGAACGCGCCCGCGGTGATCGCCGCGGTCAGCAACCCGGTCATCCGGTGCTTCCGCGCCGCCGCGAGCAGCCTCGGCCACTCCTCGGTGGCCACCGGTTCCGCCGGGAACGCCCGGTCACTCCCCGGCAGGCGGTACCCCGCCACGGCGAGCAGCGCCGCCGGGTACTCGCTCTCCGCGCACAACCTGCGTCCCATCCGCCCTCCGCTCATCCGAACGTGCTGCCCGCGTCCTGGTGGTACGGCGCCCCGGTCCACTGCGGGACCGGCACCGTCGTGCTCATGTCCGGGACCGTGAACCGCCACGGCCCGGTGTAGGTGTTGTCGTGCCAGCGGTTGCCCGCCGCGAACACGATGTGCCGCTGGATCACGTCGCCCTGGTACGGCGACCACTCCGGCGAGCTGCCGTAGTTGGACAGCAGCGCCATCCGCCCGCAGAACTCGACCGGGCATCCGCCGTCGACCGCGGCCGGGTCGAACCGGAAGGTGTTGCCGTGAATCTCCAGGCCCGAGGTCCACCAGCGGCAGTCGGTGTACAGCGGCTCGCGGGCGATCGCGGGCGGCGAGCAGACCGAGGTGTTCTCCGGGCCGACGATCAACGTGCAGTCGGCGGTGGTCGACGCGGACGAGTTGCAGAACCGATCCGCGTTGGCCCAGGCCACCACGCCGCCCCAGTTGTTCTCCAGCAGGTTCCCGGTGACCTCGATCTTCGCGGTGCGGGCCGGGATCCGCGCGTCGCCGTCGGTCTCGGACAGGTAGATCGCGCCGGTCGGGAACGGGTCGCGCTCGCCGGCGAACTCGCGGCCGGTTCGCCACGCGTTGTCCCGCAACGTGTTGCCGCGGATCACCGCGTTGTAGGAGATCTCGTAGAAGATGCCGGTGCCGTCGTTGTCCTCGATGAGGTTGCCCTCGATGAGGAAGTCGTTGTTGTTCGTGTCGGCCCACACGGCGGTGCCGTGGTTGCCGTGGATCCAGTTGTCGCGCACGTCGGCGCCGTTGACCGCCCAGAACTTCATCGCGCCGGTGCAGCCGCAGCCGGGCAGCTGCGCCTCCCAGTCCTCGGTGTTGTTGCCGGTGAACTCGTTGCCCTCGACGACGAGATCGGTGATGCGGTTGCCGGACTGGTAGGCGTTCAGGCCGTACTGGCCGTTGTCCGCGAGGCAGTTCCCAGCGATGCGGTTGCGCGCGCCCGCCATCAGCGCCGCGCCGCGGTTGCGGGTCAGGGTGTTGTGCTCGACGGTCCAGCCGTCGCCGGAGTCGTGGTTCACCACGCCCTCGTCGCGGGGCGCGACGAAGTTGCGGATCGTCAGGTGCCGGATCGTGACGCCGGTGGCGCGGCCGGTGATGGCGTACCGGTTGTCGCGGTTGCCGTCCAGCACCGCGCCGGGCCCGCCGAGCAGCGTCGCGCCCGCGCCGGGGCTGATCTGCGAGTACTCGCCGGGCGCGAGCATGTGGACCCCGGGCGCGAACCAGTAGGTCGCGCCCGGCGTGCTGAAGTCGAAGCCCGCGTTGCTGCCTGCCGGGACGACCACCGCGCCGGGCGGTGGCGAAGCCGGCCCGGCCAGCGCCGGGCTGCCGCAGACCGCGGCGGGCGGCGCGGGGGGAGCGGCCGGGGCGCCCTGCGCGGTCGGAACCACGGCCGGCGGGGCGGGATCGGTCGCGACGGCCGCGACGACGCCGGCGAGCGCGAGGACAGCCGCGGCGCCGAGCGCGAGCGGGATCGCCCGGCTCCTCGTGGTCATCACCCGCCCCCGTCCGTCAAGGTGTTCGTCTATGGAAGTCGCCGGGGCGAAAAGCGCCGTTACCCTCCGGCGTTCACACGATCGGCTACTCGATCGATCGCCAGCGCGGCGACGACCACCACGGCCAGGGACGTGCAGAACCCGCCGACGGTGTCGGTGAGGTAGTGGACCCGGGACGCGGTCTGCGACCACGACATCGCCGCGCCGCACAGCACCGCCAGGCCGAGCACCAGCGGCAGCCCGGCGCGGCCGAGTCGGAACCGGTCGGCGAGCAGCAGCCCGACGACGATCCCGAGCGAGGTGACCAGCGCGGTGTGCCCGCTGGGGTAGGACAGGTGGTCGCCGTTGATCGTCCGGTCCACCACGGGTTTCACCACCGTGGTGAGCACCCCGGTCGCGGCGGGCCCGGCGACGGCGAGCAGCGCGAGACGACGGCGTCGCGCGGCGAAGCAGATCACGGCGAGGACCACGACCAGTCCGGCGGCCCACCCCGGATCCCCCGCGGTGCCGACGGCCCACGAGACGTCGAACGACAACGACGGTTCGCGCACGCTGTCCCGCAACGCCTCGTACGCGCGCTGGTCGAGCGCGGTGCCGGTGCCGTCACCGGAGAAGAGCACGCCGAGCACGAGCGCCACGACCCCCGCCACGGCGGCGGCAGCCGCGAGCGGAACCCGCAGCGCGGGTGGGACGGCGGGCCGGGGGGCCTGCACGTTCGTCTGGTCCACGTGGGGAAGTCGCCGCCGATCGGCGTATTGTTGCCACCCGGCAGGCAAATGGCCTGGCACGGTGGGTTGTGGCCGGCCGCGGCGTCGGTGCCGGTGGTGGTCGCGTGCAGCACCGCCGCGGGCGGTCCCGCCGGGTTCGTGCGCCCGTCGTGCTGTACCCGCACACCGTTTCGACGGGTCTTGTCGCGGCCCTGGTCAGCTCCAGATGTCGCGGTGCACGTTGAAGATGATGCGGGACCCCAGCCGCTCCAGTTTGATCGGCAGTTCCTTCATCGTGGTGAGCCGGGCGCGCACCGCGTGCTGGTGTTCCAGCGGGCAGCTCACCAGCAGGAACCCGCCGCCGCCCGCGCCGGTCACCTTCGCCCCGGTCGCGCCCGCCGACAGCGCCGCGTCGACGGCCTCGTCGATCTGCTGGTTGGACACCCCGGACGCGAGCGAGCGCTTGGCCTCCCAGCTCTTGCGCAGCGCGGTGCCCAGCGCGGACAGCTCGCCGCCGCGCAGGCCGTCCGCCGCTTCGCCCGCGAGGTCGCGCAGCTGCCCCAGCTGGGTGAGCTTGTTGCCGACGTTCGCGTTCTGCTCGCCGAGGATCGTGTTGGCGCTGCGCGTGATGCCGGTGAAGAACAACATCAGCTCGTCCTGCAGCTTCCGCCAGTCCGCGCGCGGCAGGTCGATCTGCTCGACCCCGACCGCGTCGCCCGGCCCGAACTGCAGGTCGCACAACCCGCCGAAGGCGGCCGCGTACTGGTCCTGCTTGCCGATCGGCTTGCGGCACCGGTCGATCTCGATCGCGCACGCCCGCTCGGCCAGCTCCTCGGCCGTCACCTGCCTGCCCTGGTAGGCGAACAACGCGTGCAGCAGCCCCACCGTCACCGACGACGACGACCCGAGCCCGGACCCGGCCGACGGGATGTCGGCGAGCGTGGTGATCTCCACGCCGCTGCGCACCCCGGTCATGTGCATGGCCTCGCGCACCAGCTCGTGCTCGAGGTCCTCGACGCGGGAGACGATCTCCTTGCGCGAGTAGTTGACGTAGATCTCGTCGTCGAAGCGCTGCTTGACCACGACGTAGACGTACTTGTCGATGGCCGCGTTGAGCACCCGGCCGCCGTGTTCCCGGTAGTAGCTGGGCAGATCGGTCCCGCCACCGACGAGCCCGATGCGCAGCGGGGTCTGGGTGATGATCACGATGCTCGCCTGCCTTGCCAGACTTCGCGTGCCCTGGACAGGGCCGCGGGGGTGCCGATGTCGAGGAACCACGAGTCGCCGAGGGAGACCGCGCGGGCGCGCCCGACGAGCGCGGGCAGCAGGTCGTAGCCGATGTCCCGGGGCGGCGGGCCGATCAGGTCGAGCACCGTGGGGGAGAACGCGTACATCCCCGCGTTGGCCAGGTCGCCCGGCGGGTCGGCGGGCTTTTCCACGAACCCCGTCACCAGCCCGTCGTCGACCGTGAGGATTCCGCACTGCGTCGGATCGGGCGCCCGGAACACCGACAACGTCGCGATCGCCCCGCCCGCGCGGTGCGCGCCGACCAGCACCCGCAGGTCGAAGTCCGTCAGGTTGTCGGCGTTGAGCGCCAGGAACACCTCCTCGCCGGCGACGAACTCCCGGTTGGCCCGCAGCGTGCCCGCGCTGCCGAGCAGTTCCGGCTCCTCGACGGTGTGCACGACCGGACCGCCGTCGCGCCCGGCCAGGTGCCGCCGGACCAGCGGCGCGAGGTGGTGCAGGTTGACCAGCACCTCGTCCACCCCGGCGGCCGCGAGCGCGTCCAGCCAGATGTCCAGCATCGGCCGCCCGCCGATCTCGACGAGGCACTTGGGGGTGTGGTCGGTCAGGGGCCGCAGCCGCGTCCCCAGCCCGGCCGCGAGCAGGAACGCCTTCACGACCCCGCCTTGCGCACCACGCCGAGCGAACGCATCTTGGCGTCGGCCTCGGATAGGATTTCCTCCAGGCCCGGCATGTCCCGCAACCACGCGGCGTACTCGGCGACCGAGTCCGCCGGGGTCCGCTTCGGGGACCAGCCCAGCTGCTTGAGCGCGTCGACGTCGGAGAGGATGTGCCGGGTGTCGCCGAAGCGGTACTCGCCGCTGATCCGGCCCGGCCGGTCCGATCCGTACTGCCGGCGCACGACCTCGGCGAACTCCTGCGTGGTGTACCCGGTCCCACCGCCGACGTTGAACACCCGCCCCGCCGCGCGGTCGTCGGCGAGCACCAGCACGTTCGCGTCGACGACGTCGTGGATGTTGACGTAGTCGCGGATGTTCTGCCCGTCCTCGTACAGGGTCGGCGCGCCGCCGAGCAGGTAGTGCAGGTTGAAGATGCGGCACGCGCCGGAGTAGGCGTTGTAGACCGACTGCCGCGGGCCCTGCACGATGCTGTAGCGCAGGGCGACGGTCGGGATGCCGTAGCGGCGCCCGAGGTTGACTGCCACGACCTCCTCGCCGTGCTTGGACATGCCGTAGGCGTTCTGCGGGTTGGCGACGCGTTCCGGTGTCGCCAGCACCTCGATCGGCTCGCTGCACACCGCGCAGCCGATGTCCCAGCGCGCGGCCCGCAGCGCGGACTCCGGGCGCATGTCCGGCGTCTGCTCGCCGTGCGCCGCGCACCGGTACAGCCCTTCGCCCATCGCCGCCTGCGAGGACGCCACGACGATCCGCTGCAGGTCGAGTTTCTCGGCGACCACGATCTCGTAGATCATCGCGGTCGAGGTGACGTTGACGTCGGTGAACTTGGCGAAGTCCGGCAGGTAGTCCTGGTAGGCGGCGAAGTGGTAGACCGCGTCCACCCGGCGCAGCAGGTTGCGCACCAGGTCGCGGTTGCGCACGTCGCCCTCGTAGAACTCCACGCCGGGCGTGAGGTGGTTCGGCTTGCCGTCGCGGTGCACCGGCGCGGCCAGGACGTCCAGCACGATCACCTCGTGCCCCAGCTCGACGAGCCGGTCGCAGGTGTGCGAGCCGATGAACCCGGCACCGCCGGTGACCAGGACCCTCATCGGGCGTGCACCTCGCGGTACACGTCGAGCGTCCGCGCCGCGGTGGCCGCCCAGGTGAACTCGCCGGCGCGTTCCGGTCCGCGGGCCCGCAGCCGCTCGCCCTCCGGGCCGCACGCCTTGACGATCTGGTCGGCGATCGAGTCCGCGTCCTTAGGGTCGGCCAGCAGCGCCGCCCCGCCCGCGGTCTCCGGCATCGCTGTCACGTTCGAGGTGACCACCGGGCACGCCGACGCCATGGCCTCCAGGATCGGCAGGCCGAACGTCTCGTTGTGCGACGGGTACACGAACACGTCCGCGGCGCGGTAGAAGTGCACCGTCTCCTCCAGCGGCACCCCGCCCACCCACACGATGTCGTCCGCCACGCCGAGCCGCGCGGCCAGCGCCTTGAGCTCGCCGACGTACTCGACGTCCCGGCCGGGTCCGACGACGACCAGCTGCCTGCCGCCGAGGTCGGACTTCGCCGCGGCGAACGCGCGGATCAGGCCCTCGCAGTTCTTGTACGGCCACAGCGACGACACGAACAACACGAAGTTCTCGCGCACCCCGTACCGCTTCGCGACGTGCGCGAACGCCTCGTCCCGGTCGCCGGGGTTGAACAGCTCGTGGTCGACCGCCTCCGGGATGAGCCGGATCTTCGCCGGATCGACCTTCAGGTACCGCTGCACCTCGTCGACCAGGCTGCGCGAGTTGAGGATGATGGCGTCGGCCAGGCGGGCGGTGCGCGGGTAGCTCAGCTGGCGGTACAGCCGCGCGGGCGGCGAGATCGCGTGCGGCGTCGTGTACGCGTGCAGTGTCTTGATGTGCACCACGAGTTTCGGCGCGGACTTCACGATCGGCGCCATCAACGTGTTCAGCACGTCGATCCCGCTCAGCGGCAGCCGCAGCGGCGAGTACAGGTGCTCCGACAGCGTGCGCAGGTTGCGCTTCTCGTTCGACCACGGGTAGGTGATGTAGCCGACGCTGCGGCCGTAGTCGTGCGTCGGCCGCGACTTCGGGCTCACCATCAGGTGGAACGACTCGCCGTCGCGGAGCAGCCTGGTCATCTCGGGGATGACGCGGGTCCAGAACCAGTGCGCGCCCGACGGGTTGAACGGGTCGTCGGTGAGCAGGTTGATCGCGACGCGCATGCGGTCAGAATGTCTGCGAGACAACGGCATCTGGGGTCATCCTCGACTGTCGGACGTACTGGGCCAGCAGGTGCATGCACGCCTGGTGGGCGTCTTCGACGACGCCGTAGTTGGCGGAGTCGACGTGGATGGAGACCTCGGCCCGGCGGCGGGCGGGCCCGCCGGCGAAACCGGTGAGCGCGATGGTCGGCATTTCGTGCGCCGCCGCCCAGTCCAGCGCCCGCACGATGTTCGGCGAGCGGCCCGAGGACGAGATGACGATCAGCACGTCACCCGGCCGCGCCTGGGACTGCAACTGGTACTCGAAGACGTGTTCGTAGCCGAGGTCGTTGGCGATCGCGCTGAACAGCTCCACGTTGGTGCTCAGGCTCTGCACGCGCGTGGTGACACCGGTGCCGTTGCGCACGCCCTTCACGTGGTCGCACTGCAGGTGGTTGGCGATCGACGCGGATCCGCCGTTGCCGCAGGCGAACACGGCCGAATCGCGGTCGTAGGCGGCATTCAGGATCTTCGCCGCGCGGCTGACCTGCTCCAGGTCCACGGTGGCGAAGGCGCGCGCCAGCTCGGCGACGTAGGCGCCGCCGTAGGAGTCGGCCCGGTGGAACTTCGCGGCCGGGAACTTGGGCGCCTTTTGCTGCTCCGGCGCGGGTGCGGTGTCGCCGCCGAGGATGAACCGCACGGCGGCGGCGAGGTCGGGGAACGTGTCCACGCCCGTCACGGCCGAGCCGGGCGGCCCGACGTGCAGCGGTTTCGCGCCGACGGCCCGCGCTAGCCCGACGTCGGCCGGGCTGTCCCCGACCACCCAGGACGCGGACAGGTCCAGGTCGAGCGCTTCCGCGGCGGCCAGCGCCATGCCCGGCCCCGGCTTGCGGTCGGCGCTGCGGCGGGCGAAGGCCTCCACGATGCCGTCCGGGTGGTAGGGGCAGAACAACCACAGGTCGACGTGCGCGCCGTGCCGCGCCATCTCGGCGATCATGTGCTTGTGGACCTGCTCCACGTCGGCGATGCCGTAGTACCCGCGGGCGACGCCGGCCTGGTTGGTGACCACGGCGACCGGGATGCCGGCCCGGTTGAGCGCGGCGATCGCCGCGATGGACCCGTCGATGAACTCGACCCGGTCGACGGAGCCGACATACCCGCTGTCGACGATGATCGTGCCGTCGCGATCGAGCAGAACCCCTGGCTGGCTCACGGTTCGACCACCTCTCTGCGATGTCTTGAGGTCGCGCGCGGGCGCTGGTCCGTTACGGGTTCGCCGCTCACCGCGGTACCGTCCTTTGTGGAGTGCCGGCGAGGAGGCCAGCCGCGACGGCCAGGTGCAGCAGGTACGGGGAGGCGTCCCCGAGCCCGGCTTCGGTGTAGGAGGCCGCGAGGCAGTACGTGATCAGGAACAACGCGCACGCCCGCCCCGGCGACGGCGGGCGGGCGATGGCCACCACGACGAGGGTCACCAGGAACAACACGACGATCGTGGCGCCCAGGTAGCCCTGCTCGTGGTAGACGGCCAGCCAGCTGTTGTCGATGGGCAGGCCGTCGAAGGACTTGTTGGACAACCCCGTGCCGAAGATCTCCTCGAACCAGGTACGCGGGGTGGCCAGCAGCCGCTCCCACACCTTCGCGCGGCCGGTGAGGTTGCCGAAGTTCTCCGCGTCCTGACCGCGCAGGACCCAGGTCTGCAGCAGCGGCCCGAGCAGGACGGCGCCGATCCCGGCCACGGCGATGCCCCAGGCGAACGCCTTGCGGGCGCGGCCGCTGGTGAGCCACATCGACAGCATCGCGATGACGAGCCCGGCGACCAGGCCGAGGGTCGCCGTGCGGGTGTGGGTCAGCACGAGCAGGACGATCGCCGGGCCGGCGACCATGACCACGCTGCGCGTGTCGGTGAGCTTGTTGATCCACAGCAGCACGGCAAGCCCGGCGGCGATCGCGGCGTACTGCCCGATCTGCGTCGGCGTCAGCGGCCACAGCACGCCGGTGAGCCGGCCGTCGTTGAGTTCCGGCATCGCCAGGCCGGGGGAGATCACCAGGCCGACGGCGACGGAGACCAGCAGCACGGTCAGCACCCTGATGTGCTGGCGGACGAACCAGATCGAGCCGTTCATCCACGGGCTGATCAGCCACAACGTCCCGACGAACAACCCGAGCCGGGCGCACCGGAACAGCGAGCCGAGGCCGGACTCCATTCGCACGCTGCTCGCGAAGCTCGCCACCAGCAGCAGGCTGAGCAGCACCAGGAACGCGCTGGGCCGGATCTTCAGGCGCGGGTTGAGGATCAGGGCGAGCGCGAACGCGATGCCGACCGCGCTCATCGTGAGCGCCTGCGTGACCGGGCGCGGGATCGGGATGAGCGCCGAGACGCCCTGGGTGGCGAGGGTGTTGAAGATCAGCAGCGCCCAGATCGCGCCGAGGATCCGGAAGGTGCGCGGGCCGCGGGCGACGTCGTCCTCGTCGAGTGTCCGCGGCCGGATGCCGGTGAGGCTCATCAGTTGCCGCCCCCTGCCGCGAAGGTGCTGCCGGCGTCCTGCCGGTAGGCCGGGCCCTGCCACTCGATCTGCTCGACCAGCCTGCTCGCGTCGTGCGCGACGAAGGTCCACGGCCCGACGTAGGTGTTGCCGGACCAGCGGTTGTTCTGGTCGAAGGTGATCGCCTGCGGGACCACGTCGCCCTGGTACGGCGACCAGTCCGGCGAGCTGCCGTAGTTGGACAGCAGCGCCATCCGCGCGCACATCGCCTGGCAGCCGATGTTGCGCGGGTTCACCTCGAACCGGTTGCCGTGGACCTGCACGTTCTGGGTCTTCCAGCGGCAGTCGGCGTGCAGCGGGTCCGTGTTGATGCCCGGCGGGGCGCACTTCGCGACGTCCCCGACGACGAGCGTGCAGGTGCCGGTGGACGTGTTGGCGGGGCTGTTGCAGAAGCGGTCCGCGTTCTCCCACAGCGTGACCCCGCCCCAGTTGTCCACGAGGTCGTTGTCGTAGATGTCGATCTTGTCGGTGCGGGCGGGCACGCGCGCGTCACCGCCGGACTCGGAGATGTAGACGGCCGCGGACGGGAAGTTGTCGTCGCGGTCGACGAACTCGCGCCCGCTGACCAGGTTGTTGCGCTTCAGCGTGTTGCCGCGGATGGTCGCGTTGTAGCTGGTCTCGTAGAAGATCGCGGTGCCGTCGTTGTTCTCGATGAGGTTGTTCTCGATCAGGAAGTCGTTGTTGTTGGTGTCGGCCCAGATGCCCGGCCCGCGGTTGTCGTGGATCCAGTTGCCGCGGATGTCGGCGCCGTCGACCTCCCAGAACTTCATCGCGCCGGTGCAGCCGCAGCCGTCGGGGTACTTGCTCTCCACGTCGTCGGCGTTGTTGCCGACGAACTCGTTGCCCTCCAGCACGAGATCGGTGACGTCGCCGCAGCAGGCGTTGAGCCCGTACTGCCCGTTGTCCTTGAGGCAGTTGCCCGTCATGACCTGGCGCGCGCCCGCCATCATCGCGGCGCCGCGGTTGTCGGTGAGCAGGTTCGACCGGATGACCCAGCCCGCGCCGGAGTCGTGGTTGACCACGCCCTCGTTGTCCGGCGCGTCGAACCCGGTCACCGTGAGGTGCTGGACGGTCACCCCGCTCGCCTTGCCGCTGAAGGCGTACCGGTTGGTGTGGCGCCCGTCGACGACCGCTCCCGGGGCGCCGGTGTAGGTGTTGCCGTCCTTCGGCGCGACCTGGTCGAACTCGTCGGTGCCGAGGGTGTGCGTGCCGGGCTGCAGCCAGAACGTGGTGCCCGGCGGGCTGGCCTTCGTCTTGGCCTGGAGGTCGCCCGGCACGGCGGCGTCGACGACGACCGCGCCGGCCGGCGGCTCCGCGGGGCCGGGCGGCAGGTTGCCGCACGCACCGGAACCCGCGATTGCCGCGGTGGTGTCCGCCGGTTCCGGGGTGGGGGTGCACGCGAGCGCGGCCAGTGGCGCCAGGACGCCGAGGAACACCGCCACCCAGCGGGCTCGGGTCGTCGTTGGTGCGGGCACGGCGGGCAACCTCCCGGCTAGTCGGCGAAGCGCAGCAGTGTGGTGAGCGGGCCGGCGCGGCCGGTGAGCCCACTGCCGATCAGGGTCGTGGCCGGTTCGCGGCGGCCGTAGCCGGGCGAGTACCAGCCGAGCGGCGGGTCGGTCTGGCCGCGGTGCGCGGTCCAGGTGAGCGCCGCGGGAAGGTCGAGGATCGCCGCCCGGTCGCGGCCGCCCGCGGTCCACGTCAGCACCGCCGCGTTGCCGGTCAGCTCGGCGCTCACCCGCGGGCCGAGGTGGAACGCGAGCCGCGCCGGGTGGTGCCGGTCGTCGGTGATCTCGTCGGTGATCCGCAGTTCCCGTTCGGCCGGGTCGAGATCGACGGTGCGCCGGTGCACGGCGGGCCGGTAGCCGTCGTGCTCGGCGGACCACCGCGCCACCCCGCCGCCGGGGCGGGCCAGCACGCGGGTGCGCGCGTGCCGCGTCCACAGGAACGGGCCGCCCGAAGTGGACTGGTCGGCGTCGTCCAGCTGCACCGTGTTGTGGCCGAGCGTGGACCGGAAGTACGCCCGCCACCCGGGTTCGCCGTGGTAGCAGTAGGTTCCCGGGTCGGCGAGAACGTCGACGCCGTCGTGCCGCACCTCGACCGACAACGCGTCGGCGTGCGCGTGCGCGGCGATGGACAGGAACCCGTGCGGGCCGCCGTCGCAGCGGCACCAGATCTCGCCGCGGCCGTCCCCGGCCGGGGTGCGCAGCAGGGTCAGCCCGGCGTCGGCGAAGTGGTCCGGTCGCGTGCGTGGCCGGTCCGCGGCCTCGAAGCGACGGGCGAGCGCGGTGAGCAGCGGCGTCCGGGCGTCCCCGCCGCGCGGGCTCGGCCACCAGTCCAGCCGTCCGAACAGGACGTCCCCGGTCGCCAGCAGCGACGACCACCGGTTGACCCCGGCGCCGTCGAGCACGAGCCCGTGCCCGTCGTCGCTGTCGCCCTGGCGCGGCGGGTGCAGCCGCACGTCGACGACGGCCGCGAGCGCGTCGGTCATCCGCAGCAGCGTCCGCCACAGCGAGTCCGGCGCCGCCGGGCCGGCCTCGATCGCCGCGGCCAGGCCCAGTTCCAGGACCAGGCCGTGGTACTCGGTGGCCAGCTCCCGGTTCAGGCCCGAGCCGAACGTGTTGGCCGCCAGGTGCTCGTCCAGCGAGCGCAGCGCCGCCGCCCGCCAGCCGGCCGATTCGGGGAACCACGGGAACGCGCAGGACGCGGCAAGCTGCCCGGCCGCCTCGGCGATGACGTGGTTGTTCGCCGACGACCCGCGGCTCGGGAAGGTGGCGAGCCACCGCTGGTGGTGCCAGATCTGGTGCAGCGCCTCGGGGTTGTCCTCGAACAGCCCGGACGCGCCGGGCCAGCCGTCGAGCAGCCGCCGCACCCACACCCAGGACAGCAGCCGGATGCCCAGCTCGATCCCGCTGACCCAGTGCACGCTCGTCATCGGCGCGTTCGCCGCCCACCACGACTTCAGGTGGTCGGCGACGCGCTCGGCGTAGCGGTCCTCACCGGTCAGCGCGTACGCGGTGGCCAGCACGGTGAGGTGCTGGTGCCGCGACGGCTCCCAGATCTGCTTGATGTCGCCGACGACGTCCTCGTGCCGGTAGGGGATGTCGAAGGCGAAGGTGTCGGCGGGCGCGTGCCGCCCGGTCTTCGGGTCGAACGACCAGTCCGGGCTCACCATGTCGTGCCGCCGCAGGCCGAAGTACTCGGCGCGGCCGTCGAGCAGCCGGTCCGCGGTCTCCAGCACGCGGGCCCGCGCGTCCGCCGGGACCTGCACGCCGTCGGGCAGCACCGCGGTGAACCGGCGGCCGGGCAGCGGCGCGGACGCCTCGGGCAGCGCGCGCCGCAGCCTGCGCCGGTTCAGCACGTCCGCCGCGCGGCCGGCGACCTCGCGCGGGCCCATCCGCGACAGCCGCCGCAGGTACCAGGCGGGGTCCATCATGACGTGGTTCCGATCTTGACCGGCACGCCGGTGGCCAGGCTGGTCTGCACCGCGAGCGTCGCGAGCGTGGTCGCGACCAGCGACTCCAGCGGCACCGGCATCGGGCCACCCGAGGTGACCGCGGTGACGAACGCGTCCAGCTCGGCGTGCTGCCCCTTATCGCGGCCCTTCGGCAGGCGCGAGCTGGTCCACCGCTTGCGCCCGTACACCGAGGCGCGCGCGAAGTCGTCGAACTTCAGCACCTTGCCATCGGCGACGACGTCCAGCGTTTCCTTGGGGAAGCTCGTCGAACCGCTGGTGGCGTAGCTGATGGTCGCGGTCGAGCCGTCCGGGTACCGCAGCACGACCTGCAGGTCCTGCTGGTCCGGCGTGGCGCACGCGTAGACCGACACCGGGTCCGCGCCGAGCAGCCAGCTCACCGTGTCGATGAAGTGCCCGCCCTCGCCGGCGAACCGGGTGCCCTCGGAACCGGCCTGGTTGTACCAGCTGCCGTGCTCCAGGCGGCCCGCGTTGACCAGGTACCGCACCGACGCCGCGCCGATGCGCCTGCCGAACCGGCCGGTGGCCTCGTGCAGCAGCGGCGCGAACCGCCGGTTGAACCCGACCTGCAGCCGGTCGTTGCCGGACTCCTCGATCGCGCCGAGCACCTTGCCCAGCTCGGCTTCGCTGAGCGCCAGCGGCTTCTCCACGAACACCGCCTTGCCCGCCAGCAGCGCGCGGCGGGTCAGTTCGGCGTGCGAGCTGTGCCGGGTCACCACGAACACCGCGTCGATCTCCGGGTCGGCGAGTGTGGCGTCCACATCGGTCGTGGCCTCGGTGAACCCGAACTTCCGCTTGGCGTTCGCGCCCGACAGGGCGGACGTGGTGACGACGCGTCGCAGCTCGACGTCCTCCCGTTCGGCCAGGTGCGGCAGCAGCATCGAGGACGCGTAGTTGCCCGCGCCGATGAACGCCGTGCGCACCTTGCCCATCCGCTGCGACGTGCGGATCGGCTCGCGCCGGGGGACTTCCGCGACGAGTGCGGGCTCCTCGGCGTCCTTGGCCACGTCGGGGTACCGGAAGAGAACGGCGACGGCCTTCAGCTCGCCCTCGTTGAGCCTGCGGTAGGTCTCCACGGCGGTCGAAAAGTCCGCGACGTGCGAGACCAGCGGCTCGACGTCGACCCGTCCGCGGGCGATCAGGTCGAGGAAGCACTCCAGGTTGCGCCGCTCGGTCCAGCGCACGTAACCGATCGGGTAGTCACGGCCGTCCAGTTCGTACTCCGGGTCGTACCGGCCGGGGCCGTAGGAGCGGGAGAACCGGACGTCGAGTTCCTTTTCGTAGTAGGCGTTCCACGGCAGGTCGAGACGGCACTTGCCGATGTCGACCACGCGGCCGCGGTCGCGGGCGAGCTTCGCGGCCAGCTCGACCGGCTCGTTCGTGCTGCCGCCCGCGGCGAGGTACACCTGGTCGACGCCGTGCCCGCCGGTCAGCTCGCCGACCGCGATCTCCACGTCCCCGGAGCCGGGGTGCCCGCACACCGACGCGCCCAGCCGTTCGGCCAGCTTGCACCGCTCCTGGTCCGGGTCCACGCCGACCACCCGCACGCCGGACGCGGCCAGCAGCTGCACGACCAGCTGCCCGATCAGGCCGAGCCCGATGACCAGCGCGACGTCGCCGAGCTGCGGCTCCCCGCGCCGGACGCCCTGCATGGCGATCGCGCCGACGGTCGCGAAGGACGCGTGCCGCGGCGCGACCCCGGCGGGCACCCGCGTGTAGAGGTTCTTCGGCACCCAGTTCAGCTCGGAGTGCAGCGCGTGTTCGTTGCCCGCACAGGCGACGAAATCCCCGACGGCGACATCGTCGATCCCGGGCCCGACCTCCTCGACCAAGCCGCACAGCGAGTAGCCGAGCGGGGTGTAGGAGTCGAGCCGGTTCATCACCTTGCGGTAGGTGGCGCCGACGCCGTTGGCCGCGACGCTCTGCACGACCTTCGCGACCTGATCCGGCCGCGACCGCGCCTTGCGCAGCATCGACATGCTCGCCTCGGACACCTTCATCATCTCGGTGCCCGTCGAAATGAGCGAGAACGCGGTCCGCACGAGCACGCCGCCCGGCTTGCACGCCGGCGCCTCGACGTCCAGCAGCGCCAGCTCGCCGCTCTTGTAGTTCTGTACGACCTGCTTCACCAGGGCTCCTTACGCTGCTCGCTCGGCCGCGCCGGCTTCGGTCGCGCTGCGGTACCAGTACTCCAGGGTCAAGACGTGCCAGAGGTGCTTGGACCGGTCCTCGCGGCCGGCGGCGTCCTCGTCGACCAGCCGCTGCAACGCCTCGCGCCGCAGGAACCCGGACTTCACGAGGACACCGTCGTGCACGACCTCGCGCACCAGCGGCGCCAGATCGCGGCTCATCCACGCCCGCAGCGGGGCGCTGAACAGGCCCTTCGGCCGGTAGACGATCTCCTTCGGCAGGATCGACAGCGCGGCTTCCTTCAGCGCGGCCTTGCCCTGCCGCCCGGCGATCTTGCGGTTGCCGGGCAGGCTGAACGCGGCCTTGACGACCTCGACGTCCACGAACGGCACCCGCACCTCGGTGGAGGCGGCCATGGTGGAGCGGTCGGTGTAGGTCAGGTTCAGCCCCGGCAGGAACATCCGCGCGTCGGCGAGGCACATGCGGTTGACGAAGTCGTCGAGCAGGTTGTCGTGGTAGGTGTCGGCGTGCTCGGTGAGCACGTCGTCCACCGCGCCGGCGAGGTCGGGCGCGACCAGGCCGGCGAGCTCGTCCCGGTCGTACATCGTGTAGCTGCGCCGGAACGCGGTCTCCTCCGGCAGGGTCGCGAAGGACAGGAACCGCTTCGCGAAGCGGACCGACCGGAAGCCCCGCTTCGAGGTCGCCACCGGCAGCCGGTCCACAACGGACTCCAGCGGCGTGCGCACCGCGCCGGGGATCTTCTGGTAGCGCAACGCGATCAGGTTCGCCAGGTGCTTGCGGTAGCCGGCGAACAGCTCGTCCGCGCCCATCCCGGACAGCATCACCTTCACGCCGGCCTCCCGCGCGGCCAGGCAGATCAGGTAGCTGTTGATGGCCGCCGGGTCGCCGATCGGCTCGTCCAGGTGGTAGGTCAGGTGCGGCAGCAGGTCCTGCACGTTCGGCGCGATCTCGATCTCGTGCAGGTCGACGCCGAAGCGGTCGGCCACGATCCGCGCGTACCGCAGGTCGTCCGGCATGGCTTCGAACTTCGCGTCCTCGGCGCGGAAACCGATGGTGTAGGCGGAGATCCCGGGGGAGTACTTGGCCGCCAGCGCGGTCAGGTAGCTGGAGTCCAGGCCGCCGGACAGGAACGTCGCCACCGGCACGTCGGAGAGCAGGTGCTTGCGGGTGGAGTCCTCGACGACCGCGGCCAGGTCGGCGGGCGGGCCGTGCCGGGCCTCGGTCGCGACGTCCCGCAGGATCCAGTAGCGGCCGGTGTCCACCCGGCCGTTCGGGCGCATGCGCAGCCACGAGCCCGGCGGCAGCTTGCGTGCCTCGCGGAACGCGCACCGGCTGTCCGGCACCCAGTAGTAGAGCAGCGACGCGACCAGCGCGGTCTCGTCCACGTGCAGCCCGCCGATCTCGCCGGCGAGAGCTTTCAGCTCGGAGGAGAACGCGATCCCGTCGCCGCGGCGCACGTAGAACAGCGGCTTGATGCCGAGCTGGTCGCGGGCGAGGAACAGCTCACCGGTGCGCTCGTCGAAGATCCCGAAGGCGAACATGCCGCGCAGCCGCGGCAGGCACTCGACGCCCCAGCGCCGCCACGCCTCCAGCAGGACCTCGGTGTCGGAGGTGCCGCGGAACCGCACGCCCTTGCTCATCAGCTCGGCCCGCAGCTCGGGCGCGTTGTACAGCTCCCCGTTGTAGGTCAGCGCCAGTCCGCCGGAGACCATCGGCTGCGCGCCCGTCTCGGACAGGTCGATGATCGACAACCGGCGGTGGCCCAGGTGCACGTCACCGTGGTCGTAGCGGCCCTCGCCGTCCGGCCCGCGGTGGGCCAGGCGCTTGGTGAGCCGGTCGGTCAGCGGGCCACCGTCGGGCCAGCGGTAGGTTCCTGCGACACCGCACATGGTCAGCCTTCGCGATCGAGGGGCAGCTTGCCGTTCACGTGTGCCTCCGGGGCGTCGACCGGCGTGAACTGCTTCGTCGGCAGGTCGGCGTGCACCGGCTGGAGCGTCACGGTCTGCTCGCCCTTCCCGGCGGAGGAGGGGATCGGCGCGAACCACTTCGTCGGGTGGTCGTCGACGTTGGCGCTGCCGTTGGCGGGCCGCGCCTCGGCGAACGCGGCGCGGCCGCGCAGCGCGGTGTGCAGCCCGTCCCACAGCGTGCCGTCCGTGCGGTCCCGCTGATCCGGCGCGACGAGCACGATGCCGATGACCGGGATGCCCAGGTCGGCCAGCTGCCGCGCGACGGTGTGCAGCCACGCCGCGTCCGCCTTGCCCGCGCGGACCACCAGCACGGTTTCCGCGCCCAGCCGGCGCAGGTCGGTCCACGCCGTCCCCGGCGACACCGACCCGACCCCGATGCGGGCCTTCTCGGCCGCGCTGCCGTCGACGACCCGCACGCCCTCACCCGCCTCGCCGGACAGCGCGGTGACCTCGCGGTGCGGCAGGTCGTCCACGACCACCACCGGACCGTCCAGGTGCCGGGCCATGTCCAGCGCGAGCGTGGCGGCCACCCGCGGGCAGCCGAGTTCGAGGACGGACACGCTGCCGCTCTCGCCGACCGCGCGGGCCAGCGTCGCCGCGACCCGGTCCCGCTGCGCGGCGGCGCCTCCCCACGGCCCCCGCCGGGGCTTCGGCAGCTGCGCGATGACGGACGCGCCGAGGTGCGCGGCGATCTCCCGCCGCAGCAGCGGCCGGTCCCGCACCACGCTCATCACGGCGGCCAGGCCCAGCCCGGCGACGAGCCCGAACCCGAGCCCGATGCCCGCGTTGGTGACCAGCGGGGCGAGCGGGGATTCGACGACCGGACGTGGCGCGTCGACGATCTGCGTGCCCGCGGCCAGCTGCGGCGTGCCGATCTTCGCCTCGTTGGCCTGGTTGGTGAAGTCGGAGACCCGCGAGGTCAGGTCGGCGCGCCGGGCGTAGAGCGACTGCAGCTCGGCCGGGCCGATCTGGCTGTTGCGGCTCGCCGACGCGGCGATCTGCCGGTCGACCTCGGTCAGCTCGGTCTGGATCTGGTCGCGTTGCCCGAGCAGGGCCTGCGCTTCCGCGTCCGCCGCGGCCTGCATGCGCTGGCCGTGGTCGGCGATGAACGCGTCCGCCAGCGCCTGCGCCTTCGCGACCGCCTCGCCGTAGCTGCGGGCCGTGACCTGGAGTTCCAGCACGTTGTTGGTCAGCCCGGTGCCGGTGTAGGACTTGACGAACTTCTCCGGCGGCTCGGACGAGCCCAGCCGCTGCAGCGCAGCCCCGGCGATCCGGGTGGTCTCCAGGATGGCCACGTCGGTCTTGATGAGCGTGCCGCTGTCGTTCGGCGCGTCCTCGGCGTGCAGCACGAGCAGCCGGGTCACCGCGGTCGGCGGGGTCGGCGACACGACCGCCAGCGCCGCGCCGGCGAGCAGCCCCAGCACCGCGGCCGAGAGCCACAGGCGGCGCCGCCGGCGAATCGCGATCAGCACCCGCTGCAGGTCGAGCAGTGGTTGCGTGTTCTGGTTGCTGTCCGGTGTCGTCACGCTGAACCTGCCAATGCTTCGTCGCCTGCGGTCTTCGTGCCGCCCGGCTCGGGAACCGCGGCCGTGCGCTGGGCGACGACGACGCCGAGCACCCGCTGCCCGGCGTCGGCGGCGGCCTCGGTGATCGCGACGAGCTCCCAGCCCGTCCTGGTCCCGCTGGACACCACCACGAGGACACCGGCGGACTCGCGGTCGTCCGGCACCGTCGGCCGCTCGGGGTCGATCAGCGCCACACGCAGCTCGGGGCGTCCGCCGTGGCCGGCTGCGGCCAGCTGCGCGACCGCGGTCCTGGCCACCGGGTCGTCCTGCGCGGCCAGCACCAGCACCCGCGAGAACACGCCGGAGCCGTCACCGAGGCGGGAGAGCACGCGGCGGTACCGGATCTCGCGACTGGCCGCGTCCGCGGAGGCGTTGAGCTCCGGCAGGTTCCACGGCTCGTCGGTCTTGAGCAGCCGGGCCCACCAGCGCCCCTCGTCGCCTGCCTGCGCGTGGTCCGGCGTCTCCGGCACGTCCACGCTGCCCAGCAGCGGCGCGCCGACCGCCGCCGAAATCTCGGCCTCGTTGCGCAACCGCCGGTCGGTGCGCGCGCCGACGAGGTGACCGAGCACGCCGAGCAGGAAGAACACGAGCGCGCCGCCCGCGACGAAGTGGATCATCGTCGGCGGCGCGGGGGAGGACGGCCGCTCGGCCGATCCCATGACGACCACCTGGGCCTGGCGACCGCCGCTGTCGAGCTGGTCGAGCTTGGCCATCGCCTCGGTCAGCGCCGTCCGCAGCGTCTCCAGCTGGGTGCGCACCTCGACGCTCTCCACCGTCACGCCCTGCACACGGCGGGACAGGTCGGTGATGCGGTCGTTGGTCTCCTGCACCTGGCGGCGCAGCGCGTCCTCCTGCTCCTGGCGGATCTGGCTGGCCGCGTCCGCGGTGCTGCCGATCAGCTGGGCGGAGTAGTTGACGTACTCCTTGGCGACCTGGTCGGCCAGCAGCTGCGCGTTTTCCGGGGTCTCCGCCTCGGCCGTGATCGCCACGATGTTGCCGTCGGCCGCGGTCGCGCTCACCGAGTCGTGCAGCTCGGATCCGGACACGCCCCAGGCGAGTGCCTGCGCGGTGCGGTCCAGCACCACCGAGCTGGTCGCGATCTGCGTTTCGGTCATCAGCTCGCTGGAATCGGGCGCGCCCTGCAACAACACGTGCGAAGTCGTTCGGTAGCCGGGGGAGAAGATCAGCGACGCGCCGGCCCCCACCAGCGCGCCGAGGACGGCGAGGGCGGCGAGGACCCGCCAGCGGCGGCGCACGATCCTGCCGATCATGGACAGACGGACGGTGTCGTCGTTCAACGCCCCGGGCCCCCTCTCGTAAACATCGCCCGCCCGCGAACGGATGGGCTTTCACAAACCACGTCGCGGCGATTCCCGGATTGGTTACCGGCTTGTTCAAAACGCGACCAGGCGTTTTTCCGACGAGGATTCCGTTGTCCCGGTCGGGAATTCACCGACCGGTCGCGGCGTACGCCGCGAGCAACGCTTTCGCCGAATTGACCCAGGACAACGGTCCCGCGACGCGTTCCGCGCCCAGCTCACCCATGCGCTTGCGCTCGGCGGGGTCGTCCATCAGCCTGGCGGTCAGCTTGGCGAATTCGAGCTCGTCGTTGGCCGGCGCGTAAACCGCCGCCTCGCCCGCGGAAACCCGTGCCTCACGCAGGTCGAACGACACGATCGGACGGCTCATCGCCATGTACTCCATGATCTTGTTCATGGTCGACACGTCGTTGAGCGGGTTCAGCGGATCCGGCGCGAGACAGACGTCCGCTGTGGACAGATAACGGACCAGGTCGGCGTCCGGTATGCGGCCGGTGAACTCGACCTGGTCGTCCAGGCGGAGATCTTTCGACAACGCGACCATCGCGTCGAACGCGTCCCCGGAGCCGACGAACACCGCGTGCCAGTCCGTGCGGCCCAGGTCGTCACGCAGTTTCGCGAGCGCGCGGAGGGCGTAGTCGACCCCGTCCTGCGGGCCCATCACGCCCAGGTAGCACAGCATGTTCGGCTTGCCGCGCTTGAGTTCCGGCTCCGGCGGCACCTGCCGGAACCGGTCCACGACCGGGGCGCTGCGGACCACGAACACGTCCTCGGGCCGCTTGCCGCCGCGGGTGAGCGCCACGTCGCGGTAGCTCTCGTTCGTCGCGATCACCACGTCCGCGGCCCGGTAGGTGGCCCGCTCCAGCGCGCACACGCCCCGGTAGAGGAGGTCCTTCCCGCGGTCGAAGCGCGACAGGTACAGCTCGGGCACCAGGTCGTGCTGGTCGAAGACGAACTTCGCGCCCTGCCGCTTGAGCATCCGCGCGACGAGGAAGAGCAGGTCGGGCGGGTTGCACGCGTGCACGACGTCGACCGGGCCGATCTTGCGGGCCAGCCGGAACGTGTGCCACAGCGCGGATCCGTACTCCTGCAGGTAACCGGCCGGCCCACCGGTCGCCGCTTTCAGCGGGTAGCGGTGGATGCGCACGCCGTCGATGACGGCTTCCGGCTCGGTGTCCCGCTTTGTCCCTTGTGGACAGATGACGTGCACCTCCCACCCGGCGTCGCGCAGGGTGGTGCTTTCCTGCCAGACCCGCCGGTCGAAGGGCACGGACAGGTTCTCGACGAGGATCAGGGCTTTACCAGGCAAGGCCGACGTATCCTTCTTCGGTGCGGCGCACGGCGGCGTCGGGCAGGCGGACGAGGTCGATCAGCGTGCGGTCGCCCGCCCTGGGCAGCGCCGCGAGCACGGCCGGGTCGGTGCTGCCGACGAGGCACACCTCGGCGTGGTCGAGCACCTCGTCGACGGTGCCGGCGAGCAGCTGGCCGAGGTGCGGCAGGCGGCTCTCGATGTACTCGCGGTTGGCGCCCATCAGCCGCGACAGGCTGACGTTCGCGTCGTAGATCTTGAGGTCGTAGCCCTTGCCCAGCAGGCGTTCGGCGAGTTCGACGAGCGGGCTCTCGCGCAGGTCGTCGGTGCCCGGTTTGAAGGACAGGCCGAACAGGCCGATGCGGCGCTTGCCGGTGCGCGCGACCAGGTCGAACGCGCGGCGCAGGTGCTCCTCGTTGGAGGGCAGCACGTGCGACAGCAGCGGCACCGAAACGTCGGCGCGGTGCGCGGCGTAGACCAGGCCGCGCAGGTCCTTGGGCAGGCACGAGCCGCCGAACGCGAAGCCGGGCCGCAGGTAGGCGGGGCTGACGTTGAGCTTGCGGTCGGCGAGGAACACGTCCATCACCCGGTGCGAGTCCAGGCCGAGCGCGCGGCAGATCGCGCCGAGCTCGTTGGCGAACCCGATCTTGAGGCCGTGGAAGGCGTTGTCGGCGTACTTGGTCATCTCCGCGACCGGGATGGGCACGCGGAAGACGTCGCCGGGCAGACCCTCGTACAGCTTGGCGACGGCGTCGCCGCTGGCGGTGTCCAGCTCGCCGATCACCGTCTTGGGCGGGTCGAAGAAGTCCTTGACACTGCTGCCCTCCCGCAGGAACTCGGGGTTCACCGCGACGCCGAAGTGCACGCCCGCGGTCAGGCCGGAGGCCTTCTCCAGGATCGGCACCAGCAGGTCGAGGCAGGTGCCGGGCAGCATCGTGCTGCGGAATACGACCGTATGCCGACCGGTTTTGCCCGCGAGCGCGCCGCCGATCTCCTCGGTGACGCGTTCCAGGAAGGCGGTGGACAGGCTGCCGTTCGGTGCCGACGGGGTGCCGACGCAGACCAGCGAGATCTCGCTGCCCGCGATCGCCTCCGCGACGTTCGTCGTGGCCCGCAACGCGCCGCTGGCCACGACCGCGGCGGTGAGTTCGCCGATGCGTTCCTCGACCACCGGCGCTTTCCCTTGCCGGACAAGATCGATCTTCACGGGGTTGATGTCGACCCCGATCACCTGGTGCCCCTCGCCGGCGAGGCACGCGGCCGACACGCATCCGACGTAGCCGAGCCCGAAGACACTGATCCTCATGGAAATCCTCCCGCCGCCACCGGCTTGCCCCAGAGGTCGGCGGGCGGGCGGAGATCGTTACGGTGCCGGGCAGCTGGAAAACCGCTTACCCGGTGCGGTTTCCGCGGGGAAGAAACCGCCCGGCGCGGCGCCGTTCACAGCGCTTCGGCGTAGGGGACGACGTCCTCGGCGAAGACGTCGATCAGGCGGAGGTCCGGAATTCCCGGTATCGAGCCGATCACGCCGTCGATCCCCAGCTCGGCCAACCGGCTCAGTTCGGCCTTGAGGTCCCCGCTCTTCTCGCCGGCTGGACCGACGTCGAGCGGGTGGTAGACGGTTTTGGTGATCTCGTCGTAATCGCGTCCTTCGGTTTCGCAATGCGCGCGCAGGACGTCGAGTTTGTGTTCGAGTTCCGGCCCGTTGAAGATGTTGCAGGCGTCGGCGTACTTCGCGACGAACCGCAGGGTCTTCTTCTCTCCGCTGCCGCCGACCATGATCGGCGGGTGCGGTGTGGACAGCGCCTGCGGGACGTTGAGCAGCCGCTCGGCCTCGATGTGCGCGCTGGAGAACGGGCCGTCGTCGTCCGACCACATCCGCAGCACGTACTGCAGGGTCTCTTCGAGCATCTGGAAGCGTTCCGCGGTCGGCGGGAACGGGAAGCCGAGGCCGCGGGACTCCTCCTCGTTCCAGCCCGCGCCGATGCCGAGCATGGCCCGGCCGCCGGAGAGGACGTCGAGGGTGGTGACGGCCTTGGCCAGCACGCCGGGCTGGCGGTAGAGGACGCCGGTGATGACGGTGAGCAGCTTGGCGCTCCGGGTGTGCGCGGCGAGGTAGCCGAGGGTCGTGTAGGCCTCGAGCATGTCGTTCTCGGTGGGGCCGACGCCGCGGATCTGGAAGAAGTGGTCCATCACGGCGAGGTATCCGAACCCGGCGTCGTCAGCGGCGCGAGCGACCTCGGCGAGTTCGCGGCCCAGAGCGGTGGGTCCGTTCGGCCAGGTGAAGTCGGGGATCTGCAATCCGAGTTTCATGGACTCCTGGTACCCGGTGCCGGGAATTCAGAATCCGGTGATCACGTGCAGGCGGTCGTGCAGTGGGTCGGTGACGTGCACGGCGCCGGTGCGCTGATCGACGGCGACCTGCCCGGGGTTGATGCCGAGCGCGAGTTCGCCGGTGATCTCGCCGCGGGCGCCGTCGATGCGGACGAGCCCGTCCGGGCCGCCGTTGGCGTACACGGTGTGGGTGGCCTGGTGCACCGCGACCGAGGACGCCTCGCTGCGCAGCAGGATCGTGCGGGTCTGCTCGCCGTCGATCACCGTCAGGTGGTGGATGCCGGAGTTCGCGACGTACACCGTGCCGGTGCCGTGGTGGACGGCGAGCCCGGCCGGCCCGTCCCCGACCGGGATGCTGGCGGTGAACTCGCCCGCGTCCAGGTCGAGGACCTCGACGGTGCCGGTGTGGAGGCCGGCGAAGTACCCGGTGCGCCCATCGATCGCCGCGCTGCTGAACCCCTGACCGGGGGCTTCGATGGTCGCCGCGAGCGCGCCCCGGAAGAGGTCGAGCACGCGAACGGCGCCGGCCTCGCCGGAAGCGACATACAGTCGGTATGTATCCGCGTCGAGGGCGAGAGCCGCGGGTTCGGACCCGGACGCGACGACGTTGGTGACCCGGCCGCCGTCGAGGACCGCGGTGGTGCCCGGCGTGCGGTTGGCGACGTAGACCAGGCCGGTGCGCTCGTCGACGGCAAGGTCGGCCGGGACACCCCCGGTCGGCACGGTCGCCACGGTGCGCCCCTGGTCGATCACCGAAACCGTCCGGTCCGCCGTGTTCGCGACGTGGCAGACGCCGGTGACCGGGTTCACCGCGACCGCCTGCGGGCGCCTCCCGACCGGGATCGACGTCAGCAGGGGCGCCGCGCGGGCCGGGGACGGCAGCGCGAGCAGCGCCGCGGTCGTGACCAGGCCGAACACCGTGCGGCGGCTGACCTCGGCGGCGCCCATGACCGACCTCCCCGCGAGGTTTGGGGTACGCGGGTGGAACGGTAACCCGGAGTGCTCGCCGGCGCGCGCGGAGATCATGAAGGAACTTCACTTCCGTTTCGTGCGTTGGGAAAGCGAGTGTTGGTAAGGAGGCGCAGGGCACGTGCACAAGCACCAGAACGGGCTGAAGACCGCGCTGTTGCTCGGGTTGCTGAGTGCCATCATCATCGCGATCAGTTCACTGTTCGGGCGTGGCGCGTTGTTCGTGGGACTCGCGCTCGCGCTGGGGATGAACGCCTACGCCTACTTCAAGTCGGACACGCTGGCGCTGCGCGCGATGCGGGCGCGGCCGGTGTCGGAGGCCGAGCAGCCGGTGATGTACCGGATCGTGCGGGAGCTGGCCACCTCGGCGCGCCAGCCGATGCCGCGCCTCTACGTGAGCCCGACCCCCGCGCCGAACGCATTCGCGACCGGCCGCAACCCGCGGCACGCCGCCGTGTGCTGCACCACCGGCATCCTGGAGCTGCTGGACGAACGTGAGCTGCGGGCGGTGCTCGGGCACGAGCTGTCGCACGTCTACAACCGCGACATCCTGATCTCGTGCGTCGCCGGCGCGCTCGCGAGCATGGTCAGCGTGCTGGCGAACCTGGCGATGTTCGCCGGCGTGTTCGGCGGCAACGACCGCGAGGGCAACAACCCGCTGGTGTCGCTGCTGATCATCCTGATCGGCCCGATCGCGGCCGGCATCATCCGGATGGGGGTCAGCCGCTCGCGCGAGTACCAGGCGGACGCGTCGGGCGCCGCGCTGACCGGCGACCCGCTCGGCCTGGCCTCCGCGCTGCGCAAACTGGAGTACGGCACCCGCCGGGCGCCGCTGGTGCCGGAGCCGCAGCTGGTCTCGCAGTCGCACCTGATGATCGCGAACCCGTTCCGCCCCGGCGAGTCGTTCTCCCGGTTGTTCTCCACCCACCCGCCGATCGAGGACCGCATCCGCCGCCTGGAGGAGATGGCCCGCCGCGGCCCGTTCTGATCTGTTGTTCCGCCCCGTCGGGGTACCCGGCCGAGTCCCCGCTGTGGGGTCGCGGCACCCGAGATCCCTCGGATCGAGGGCATCGTTCAATGCCGGGCCGCGGCTTCGAGCGTCCCGGTCCTGACGCTCGAAGCCACGGCACCGCCGCGCGCGGCCCGGCCTAGCGGCGCTTCCGCTTGATCCGCTTTTCCAGCCCCATCGCGTGGTAACCGCTGCGCGGCTGGTCCGGATCCACGGTCCACAGGATGTCCCGCGCGGTCTCGGCCTCGTGCTCGTAACCCACCTGCAGGATGGTCCACAGCCCGTTGCGCGCCTTGAGCCGGCAGTGCTCCCCGAGGTCGGCGGGCTGCCCGGCGTAGGAGTCGCCGGACACCAGCACCGCCAGCATGTCCAGCAACTCCACCCGCGCGAAGTCCGGCAGCGGACCGGCCAGCGCGGCCAGGATGACCTCGACCGCCGGGACCGCCACCTCGAACAGGTTCCCGCTGATCTCCAGGTGGTTGTCCAGCCGCGCGCCGAGCGCTTCGCGTGGCTCGGCCGCCTCCAGGATCGTCTCGAACGTGCCCGGCAGGTGCGCCCCGCTCTGCCCGCAGCCGCACCGCAGCCGGCCCCAGTCGTGCCGCGCCAGCTCGGCGCGCACGAGCCTGCTGACCGCCACTAACCCACGGCCCCCGCGGCACGGGCGCACGCGACGACGTAGTCCCCGTACCCGGACTTCGACAGCTTCAGCCCGAGCGCGAGGCACTCCTCCGGATCGATGTACCCCATCCGCAGCGCGACCTCCTCCAGGCACGCGATCCGCACGCCGGTCCGGTGTTCGAGCACCTGCACGAACTGCCCGGCCTCCAGCAGCGAGTCGTGCGTGCCGGTGTCCAGCCACGCGAACCCGCGGCCCAGCTCGACCAGCTTCGCGCGCCCCTGCCGCAGGTACGTCAGGTTCACGTCGGTGATCTCCAGCTCGCCCCGCTTCGACGGGGTGAGGCCGCGCGCGATCTCGACGACCTGGTTGTCGTAGAAGTACAGCCCGGTGATCGCCTGGTTGGACTTCGGCCGCTCGGGCTTCTCCTCGATCGACACCAGCCGGCCGTCCGCGTCCAGCTCGCCGACGCCGTAGCGCTGCGGGTCCTTCACCGGGTAGCCGAACAGGACGCACCCGTCGAGCGCGGCGACCTCCTGCTGCATCCGCCCGGAGAAGCCCTGCCCGTAGAAGATGTTGTCGCCGAGGATCAGCGCCACGTCGTCGTCGCCGATGAAGTCCGCGCCGATGACGAACGCCTCGGCGAGGCCGTTCGGGCTCGGCTGCTCCGCGTAGCTGAGCCGCAGCCCGAACTGGTCGCCGGAGCCGAGCAGGCGCTGGAAGTTGGGCAGGTCGGCCGGCGTCGAGATGATCAGGATCTCCCGGATCCCGGCGAGCATCAGCACCGAGATCGGGTAGTAGATCATCGGCTTGTCGTACACCGGCAACAGCTGCTTCGACACCGCCTGGGTGATCGGGTGCAGACGCGTCCCGCTGCCGCCCGCCAGCACGATGCCCTTCATGTCCCCAGCTCCTTCCGGATCGATCCGGAACCACCCTAGCGTGTCTCCGGGTTCACATACATACTGTCTGTATGTATCTTCGGGAACATGACTCGCTCACCAGCACTCGGGCCGGAAAAGCGCGTGACCCTCCGCCACGGTGACGTCCGCTACTTCGAACGCGGCGAGGGACGGCCGGTCGTGTTCATCCACGGCGCCGTGGTCAACGCCGATTTATGGCGGCACGTCGTCCCGGATCTCGCCGATGCCGGCTTCCGGTGCCTCAGCCTCGACCTGCCGCTCGGCGCGCACGAGGTCCCGCTCCGCCCGGACGCCGACCTCAGCCCGACCGGCATCGCCGACCTGATCGCGGACTTCCTCGACGCTCTCGACCTGCGGGACGTCCTCCTGGTCGCGAACGACACGGGCGGCGCCCTCGCCCAGATCATGCTGTCGCGCCGCCCCGAGCGGGTCGGCAGCGTCGTGCTGACGCCGTGCGACTGCTTCGACCACTTCCTCCCGCCCCTGTTCCAACCGCTCGTCCCGCTCGCCCACATCCCCGGCTCGATGCGCCCGGTCGCCGCGTTGCTGCAGGTCAAGGCCCTGCACCGGTTGCCGTTCGTGTTCGGGTGGGTCACCAAGTACCCGATCCCCGCAGCGATCGTGGAGTCCTACGTCCAGCCGGCCCATCGAAACGCCGCCATCCGTCGCGACCTGCGCAAGTTCCTCCGCCGCGTGCGCCCGAAGTACACGGTGGAAGCCGCGGAGAAGCTGCGTGCGTTCGACAAGCCGGTGCTGCTCGTGTGGGCGGACGAGGACCGGACCTTCCCGCTGCGCCTCGGCAAGCGCCTCGCCGCGACCCTGCCGAACGCGCGCCTGGTCGAGGTTCCCGACTCGTACGCCTTCGTGCCGGAGGACCAGCCGGCCGAGCTGGTGCGGCACATCCTGGCGTTCGCGGGTGTCATGGCAGATTAGGGGCGTGCGCCGTACGCAGGAAGAGCGATCCCAGAGCACCCGGGCCGCGTTGGTGGCGGCCGCCCGCGAGCTGTTCGCCGAGCGCGGCTACCAGGCCGTGCCCGCGGACGAGATCGTGCGCGCCGCCGGGGTGACGCGGGGCGCGCTCTACCACCACTACGGCGACAAACAGGGCCTGTTCCGCGCCGTGTTCGAGCAGGTCGAGCTGGAGGTCACGGCCGAGGTCGAAGCCGCCACGAAGAACGCGCCGGACCTCGCCACCGGGCTGCTCTTCGCGCTCAAGGCCTTCCTCGACGCGTGCGAGCGCGCCGAGATCCGGCAGATCTCGCTGATCGACGCCCCGGCCGTGCTGGGCTGGACCACGTGGCGCGAGATCGAGGCGGAACACGGCCTCGGCCTGGTCATCGGCGTGCTGCGGGAGGCGGTTGAGCAGGGTCTGATCAAGCCGCTGCCGGTCGACGTGCTGGCCCAGCTCGTGCTCAGCGCCGTGAACGAGGCGGCGCTGATGATCACCCACGCGGACAACCCAGCCCAGGCCCGGTCGGACGCCGAGCAGGTGCTCGCGACCTGGCTGATCGGCCTCCTCGCGGAATAACGCCGGGCCGCGTGGCGTTCGCCGGGATCGTGCAGGTGGAGATCTGGTCCGATGTCGTGTGCCCGTGGTGCTACCTCGGCAAGCGGCGCTTCGAGCGCGCGCTGGCCGGGTTCGAGCACCGTGACCAGGTCGAGGTGACCTTCCGGTCCTTCGAACTGGACCCGCGCGCACCGCGTGAGCCCCAGCCGAAGGCGGCGCTGATCGCCGCGAAGTACGGGATCAGCGAGGCGGAGTTCGCCGCTAACGAGGAGCGCCTGACGCAGCTCGCCGCGGCGGAGGGGCTGGAGTACCACCTGGACGGTGGCGTCATCGGCAACACGTTCGACGCCCACCGCGTGCTGCACCTCGCCCGTGAGCGCGGCGTGCAGGACGCCGTCGCCGAGCGGTTGTTCCGCGCCTACTTCACCGAGCGGCGTTCGGTCTTCGACGAGGAGTCGCTCGTCGAGCTGGCCGCGGAGTCCGGGTTGGACGCCGACGAGGTCCGCCGGGCGCTGGCCGACGGCGCGTACGCCGACGAGGTCCGCGCGGACATCGACCAGGCCCGCGCGCTCGGCGCGAACGGCGTGCCGTTCTTCGTCTTCGACCGCCGTTACGGGGTGTCCGGCGCCCAGTCCACCGAGACCTTCGCGGCTGCGCTGGACAAGGCGTATCAGGACGCCGAGCCCTTGCCGAAGTAGATCTTGCAGACGTCGCCGTCGTAGTCGGCGGCCAGTTCGAGGACGTTGCGGCCGTCGTCCACCGGCAACAGCGACGAGCTGTAGTTCGGGCAGAAGTTGTTGTAGGCGCGCGGAACGTGCACCGGCGCGGGGAGTTCGTACCAGTTGCCCGCGCCGAAGTCGTCGTTGGCGAGCAGCACCTGGCCGTTGGACGGCAGCGGAGCGCCGGCGCGGTCGGTGTAGATCTGGCCGACCATCAGGAGCCGAACGCCGTTCGGTCCGCCGGGGAACACCGCGACGTTGTGGGCGTGCTGGAAGTAGTTGCCGTTCGCCGTCACGACGCGGGTGCCCGGGTCGGCGGGGTCGCCGTAGTTGGCGCCGTCGGGTGAGATCTTGAAGTACGGGTCGCAGTAGCGCTCGCCGTAGTTGCAGATCTCGTAGCCGAAGTAGTAGCGGCCGTCGGGCAGTTTCCGCACGATCGGCATGCCCGGGCGGACGCGGTCGGGCGAGATCGCGACCGTGCTCTGCTTGGTGCCCCAGGTGACGCCGTCGGTGGACGCGACGCGGTTGAGCACCTGGCTGTGGCGTGGCGCCTCGGTTTCGTCGGCGTAGTGCATCCACAGTGTTCCGCCGGAGTCCACTGTGAACTCCGGCTCGAACACGCCGTCGTGGTTGTGTGAGCGGGCGGCTTCGGACAGGAAGCTCCAGTTCCGGCCACCGTCCGAACTGGACCAGATCCGGATCGACATGCGACGGCCCGCGCCGCCGTTCTGGCCGTAGGACGCCGCCCACAGCAGCGCGCCCGCCCGCAGCCGGCCGACTCGTCGCGGCAGTTCGTAGATGCTGCCGCAGCACTCGCCCTGCGCGCCCGCCGGATCGCGCACCTCGCCGATCTGTCTGAACGACGCGCCTTCGTCGGTGCTCTCGTAGATCCGCGCGAACGCGCCGCCGCCGTCCCAGCTGTTCACGGACGCGACGATCCGGCCACGCCGGAACGGCGCGTGTTCCAGGCGGATGACCCGGGGGTAGGCCCCGACACCGAGTTCGGTGCGCTGCGCCGCGTGCGCCGGAACCGTCAGCACGCCCGTCGTGGCCAGCAGCGTGAGCATCAGCGCGGCCATCCGGCGCATTGGTGCCTCCCCTTCACTCTCAGCAGCGGAATTAGACCACAGGGTGATCACCGGCCGGGCGGTGAAGGTGGGCAAAAGGCAACTTTGTAGCGCAATAGCACGTTAGAATCAACCTCTTGCTGGATCGTTGAACGATCCCCTACGTTCGGAAGGCAGTGGCACAAGCCACAGTTCACGACGAAGGAGAGGCAAATCCCGTGGAAAACCTTGCTCCCGAGGACTTCGACCTGGACCTCCGCATCTCGACTCCGGCGCAGGACGGGGACCTGCTGACGAACAAGTCGGGCTTCAGCGACATCTGCGCCACCCTGTGGCCGTCCTGCTGACCTGATCCCCGGGTGGCGGGTCCTGCGGGGGACCCGCCACCCGTCCAGCCGGGAGGCGAAGCGATGTTCACGTGTGCCGGCCCGGCCCTGCTGCGAGCGGCGGTGCGACCGCGCACGACAGGGCCGATCCCGCCGCTGGAGGTGCTCGCGGCGGACGAAACCCTGATGGAGGCGGTCGAAGCGGCCAGCCCCAGCCTGGCCCGCGACGTCCTCCGCGTGGTGCGCGGCGAGCCGGTCAAGGACAAGGTCCGCCGGCGCAGCGCGCTCGCCCTCGCCAAGTACCACCTGCGCCTGACCGGCAGGCCGACGCCGTTCGGGCTGTTCGCCGGCGTCGCGCCCGTGCGTCTCGGCGACCGGCCGGAGTTGCGGATCGGGCGGCAGCACCGTCCGACCAGCCGGACGGATGCCGAGTGGCTGGACGGGGTGCTGCGGCGGCTGCGGACCGATCCGGTGGTCCTGCCGCGGACGGTCCTGGTCGCCAACAACGTCAGCGTCGTCCGCGGCGATCGCCTCGTGCTGCCCGAACGGTACGAAGACGCGCATCGCCGGGAAGCTTCGATCCGGTTCACGCCGCTGGTGCGCGCGGTGCGGGAGATGACGCGCACGCCGGTTCCGTGGCCCGACCTGGTGGCGCAGTTGTGCCGCCGCTTCCGGCGCACCGGGTTCGAAGGCGTGCTGCGGCAGCTCGTCGAGGTCGGGGTGCTGCTCACGGACCTGGACCCGCCGCCGGACTGCGTCGACCCGCTCGCCCACGTGCTCGGCCGGGTGCCTGACGGGCATCCGGTGCACGCGGAGTTGAGTGCGATCCGGCGCGAGTTGCGGGCCGCGGATGCGGCAGTGCCGGACCGTCGGGCGCGCCGGCGTGCGGTGGTGGCCCGGATGCGGGCGCTGCACGACACGGACGACGTCATCCAGACCGACCTACGCGTGGACGTCTCGGCGACGTTGCCCGCCGAGCTCGGTGCGGAAGCCGCGCGAGCCGCGGATGCGTTGTGGCGACTGGGCTCCACGGCCGGACCGTCCTGGTCGGACTCGTACCGAGAGCGCTTTCTGGAGCGGTACGGCAGCGACCGCCTGGTCCCGGTGCTGGAACTGCTCGACGACACCCGCGGCCTCGGGCTGCCGTCGTTTTCGCCGGGTCCGTCGCGTCCCGGGCCCCGTGGTCTGATCGAGCACCTGCTCGCCGCGGTGCGCGAGGGGCGTGACGAGATCGCACTCGACGACGAACTGGTCGATTCGCTCGCCGAGGACCCGCCCGCGCGGCGGCCGGTGTCGATGGAGTTGTGCGCGGAGGTGCTCGCGCCCAGCTGGGACGCCTTGTGCGCGGGCGAGTTCCGGCTGGTCGTCGGTGAGAACCTGGGGTCGCCGCAGGCCGGGTCGACGATCGCGCGGTTCGCGCACCTGATGCCCGAGCTCGACGACGAGCTGACCGAGCTGGTCCGCGACGGCGCGCCTTCCGGTGCCGCGCAGGTGGCCTGCCGCCCGCGGACGATCCGGTCGGCGAACGTCGCGTCGGTGCCGCAGCGGCTTCCGGCGCGCATCCCGGTTAGCTGCGGGCCGGCGACCGCGGACGTGCCCGACCTGCGGCTGGACGAGCTGGCCGTGGGCGCGACGCAGGACGAGTTGTACGTCGTCGACCTGGCGTCGGGGCGGCGCGTGGTCCCGGTCTCCGGGTCGATGCTGAACCCGCGCAGCGGGCACGTCCCGCCGGTGGCGCGGTTCCTGCTCGAGCTGGGGGAGCAGGAGAACCCGTCGTGCCTGCCGTGGCGGTGGGGCGACTTGTCGACAGCTCCGGCGCTGCCGCGGGTCCGGTACGGCCGGACCGTGCTCGCGCCGGCCCGGTGGCTGCCCAGCCGGGAGATGCTGGACCCCTCGTCCGACTGGCCGGACGCCGTCCGGAGGTGGCGACAGCGGTGGGACGTGCCCAGACGGGTGCAGCTGACCAGTTCGGACAACCGGATCCCGATCGACCTGACGGACGACGGGCACCTCGCGGTGTTCCGCGCCGAGCTGCGGAAGACGCCGCGGCTGGTGGTGCAGGAGGTCCTGTCGCAGGGCGATGGCTGGCTGGACGGCCACGCGTGCGAGGTCGTGTTCCAGCTGTTCGGGGAGCGCCCCGCGGCCCGTCCGGCGCCGGCCACGCGGACCCGGCCCGAAATGCTGGACCTGCCGGGTGGCGACTGGTTGTACGCCAAGCTCTACGCGGGGGACGCGGCGCAGCGGCAGATCGTGCGGTCGCACCTGGCCGATCTCGTGGCGGATGTGGAGGACTGGCACTTCGTCCGGTATGCCGATCCCGATCCGCACCTCCGGATCCGGTTCGCGGGCAAGCCGGAGATGCTGTGGACGACGTTGTTGCCGCGCCTGCACGCGTGGGCGGCCGGGCTGTGTGCGGACGGGTTGGCGTCCCGGCTGGTGCTGGACAGCTACGACCCCGAGGTCGAGCGGTACGGCGGTCCGGACGCGATCGCCGCGGCGGAGCGGGTCTTCCACGCCGACTCGCTGGTCGCGCTGGGGATGCTGGAGCGGGAGGCGGACGACCTGGCGGTGGCGTCGAGCGTGCTGGACCTGGTCCGGCATTTCGGACAGCCGTCGGACGTCCTGGACTGGCTGGCGGCCGCAGTGCCACTCGACCTGCGGCGACGCGTGCCCCGCGACCGGCGCGAGTCCCTCGCCGCGGCGATCGATGCCACCGGCCGTCCGTCACTGGACCAACCGTGGAGACACCGGAGCCTGGCTGTCGCGGACTACCTGAAGCGCCTGTCGCCGGAGCGGTACGGCCGGGTGGCGCTGAGCCTGGCGCACATGCACTGCAACCGCCTGTTCGGGATCGACCGGGCGCGGGAGCAGGAGGTGTACGCGCTGGTCCACGGGGCGCTGACGCTGCGACTGGACCGCGGCCGGCACGGCCGATGAGGGCCGCGAGGAGCGGTCAGCGCTGGTTGCCCGTCGGTCCCAGGGACCACGACTTCCGAGGAGGAGCGGTGAGCACTGCTGTCGCGATCCGGCGGGCGCGGTCCCAGGGGATCAACCGTCACCAGCACACGACTTCCGAGGAGGAGCGGTGAGCACAGCTGTCGTCACGCGGCGGGCGAGGGCCCAGGAGATCGCGCTGGAGGTGGGCGATCGCCTGCGCTCGGTGCGTGACCGCGGCCCTGGCCTGCTCGATGGCCACCCCGGCGTCGCGGTTCTGCACGCCGCACTGTCCGCCTGGGACCCTGCGCGGGCGGCGGTCGCTCATGCTCACCTGGCCGCGTCGGGTGAGGTCGCGCCGGAGGCGGTCGTGCCCGCGGTCCTGGTGCACCGGGCCGTGCATGGCGGCGGGTACGACGGGCTGCTGCGCAAGGCAGGCGCGGCGCTCGCGGAGGTGTGCGAGTCCTGGCCGCAGCGCGACCGGCCGGCCGCCGCGGACTACGACGTGATCACCGGGCTCGCCGGCAAGGGACGGTTGTTGCTCGCGCTCGGCGGCGACCGGTGCCTGACCGCGCTGGAGGGCGTGCTGGAGCGCCTGGTCGCGTTGACGCGGCCGGTGCTGGTGGATGGTCACGAGGTGCCCGGGTGGTGGTGCGCGCCGGAGCGGTACGCGGTGGACGCGGACCGCGAGCGCTATCCGCGGGGCGACTTCGACGCCGGCCTGGCGCACGGCATCAGTGGTCCACTCGCGCTGTTGTCGCTGGCCCACCGGCACGGCCTCCGGGTGGCCGGGATGACCGACGCGATGCGGGTGGTCGTCGACTGGTTGTTGCGGTGGTCGTGGACGGACGAGTCCGGGGTGGGCTGGCCGTCGCGGGTGGGGTTCGACGCGCAGGTGCGGGGCTCGGCGGTGCCGGCGTCGCGGTCGGCGTGGTGTTACGGCACGGCCGGGGTGGCGCACGCGCTGCACCTGGCGGCCACCGAGCTGGGCGACCCGGGCGCGGCCGGGCTGGCGGTGGCCGCGATGCGCCGGCCGGGCCCGGCGGAGGGCCCGACCGTGTGCCACGGGGACGCCGGGTTGCTGCAGGTCAGCGTGCGGATGGGGGTCCCGGCCGACCGGATCGCCGACCGGGTCCTGGCCGCGTTCGACCCGTCGGCGCCGTTCGGTTTCCGGCACCGCCTGCACACCGGCGGGTGGGTGGACGAGCCCGGGTTGTTGCAGGGCGCCGCCGGGGTGGCGCTGGCGCTGGCGAGCCACGCAGGCAACCCGGCCCCGTGGGATGTCGCGCTGTTGCTGGCCTGAGGGTCAGCGGTAGTTGGTGAACTGCAGCGCGATGCCGAAGTCCTTGTCCTTCAGCATGGCGATCACGTCCTGCAGGTGGTCCTTCTTCTTGCCGGAGACGCGGAGCTGGTCGCCCTGGATCTGCGCCTGGACGCCCTTGGGGCCCTCGTCGCGGATCACCTTGGCGATCTGCTTGGCCTTGTCGGAGGCGATGCCCTGGAGGATCTTGCCGTTCACCTTGTAGGTCTTGCCGGACACCGCGGGCTCGTCGGCCTCGAACGCCTTCAGCGAGATGCCCCGCTTGATCAGCTTCTCCTTGAACACCTCGACCGCGGCCTTCACGCGCTCCTCGGTGTCGGCCTCGATCGTCACGGCTTCCTCGCCGGCCCAGGAGACCTTGGCGTTGACGCCGCGGAAGTCGAAGCGGGTGGAAAGCTCCTTGGCCGCCTGGTTCAGGGCGTTGTCGACCTCCTGCCGGTCGACCTTGCTCACCACGTCGAATGACGGATCCGCCACGTGTCCTACCTCGTCGTTTCGCTTGTCGGCTGACCACACCATACTGCCGCCCCCACCCCCGTCGGAGGCCCGCCGGAGGGTTGGTAAGCTAGTCCCCGACCGGGACGCCCGGTCATGGCGGGTTGCCCGAGCGGCCAAAGGGATCTGACTGTAAATCAGACGGCACTGCCTTCAGAGGTTCGAATCCTCTACCCGCCACACAGGGCAAACACCCCCGTGACCTGCAAGAACAGGACGCGGGGGTGTTTTCGTGCGTCCGGCACTGCACGTGGACGGGGAGGCGTGTGGCGCGCGTCGGCCGCTGTCGGTGCCGGCACCGATTGGTAGCGCGGCATCGAGCCCGCAGAACCCACCAATACCCGTCCCCGGTGGCTGCGAATCGGGGGTATGGCTACTGCGACCACGAACACCCGGCCCGAGCGGTTGTCCCTCGTTCGCGCGGCGCTCTGTGGCGTGCTCGCGCTGGTTGCAGCCCTCGCGGCTGGGCATCTCGTCGCTGGGCTCGTCAATGGCAACGCCTCGCCGTACCTCGCGGTCGGGAACACCGCGATCGACCTGACTCCGTTGTCCCTCAAGGACTTTGCGGTACGTACATTCGGTACGTATGACAAGCTCGTCCTGCTCGTGGGGATGGGCGTCGTCCTCCTGGTGGTCGCCGCGGGGGCTGGGGTCGCGTCGCGGCGGTCGGTTTGGCCGGGGGTCCTCGTCATCGTGCTGTTCGGGCTCGTCGGCGTCGCCGCGGTGGCCGCTCGGCCCGATCTGAACACGGCAGCGCTCGCCGCGCCCCTGGTCAGCCTCGTCGTCGGCGTCGGGGTGTTCCGGCTGCTGCACCGCAGTGCGGGCCATGACGCGTCGCGGCGGTCGTTTCTGCTCGTCGCGGGCGGGGCGGTCGTCGCGGGGGTCGGGGGACAACTGCTGGGCCGCACCCGCGACGCGGCGAGCTCCCGGGCCGCGGTTGGGCCTCTCGTGCCCGCCCGCACCGCGCCGGCCATCCCGCTCGACGCCGACTTCGCGCGCTTCGGCACGCCGCCCTTCCTCACCCCCAACCGCGACTTCTACCGCGTCGACACCGCGCTCACCGTCCCACAACTGCGCGCCGAGGACTGGTCGTTGCGCCTCCACGGCCTGGTCCGCGCCGAACAGCGCTACACCTACGCCGACATCCGCGACCGCCCGCTCGTCGAGCGCACCATCACCATGACCTGCGTCTCCAACGAGGTCGGCGGCCCCTACACCTCCACCGCGAACTTCACCGGCGTCGACCTCGCCGACCTGCTAGACGAAGCCGGCATCCAGCCGGGCGCCGAGCAGCTGTTCGCCACTAGCGTCGACGGCTGGACCTCCGGCACGCCCGTCGCCGCCGCGGCCGACCGCACCCGCGGTGCCATGCTCGCCCTCGGGATGAACGGCGAGCCACTGCCGCTGGAACACGGCTTCCCGGCCCGCCTCGTCATCCCCGGCCTCTACGGCTACGTCTCCGCCACCAAATGGGTCGTCGACCTCGAAGTCACCACCTGGCAGGCCCGCCAGGCGTACTGGCTGCGGCGCGGATGGGCCGAACAGGCGCCGATCAAAACGCAGTCCCGCATCGACTTCCCCAAGGGCTTCGCGACCGTGCCGGCCGGGACGGTGCGCGTCGCCGGGATCGCGTGGGCTCAGCACATCGGCGTCGACCGGGTCGAGGTGCGGCTGGACAACGGCGCCTGGCAGGACGCGCGACTGTCCACTGAGGTCAACCCCGACACGTGGCGCATGTGGTACGCGGATCTGCCGGTCTCCCCGGGATTCCACCAGGTCACCTGCCGCGCCACCGACCGCTCCGGTCACACCCAGACCCAGGACCGCGCGGGCACCGTGCCCGACGGCGCGACGGGCTGGCACGGAATTTCATTTACTGCCAACTGAACCCAATCCGGCGCGGAACCGGCCACGAATCCCGTGCACAAGCAGGAAACCCCGAATGGAGTGATTCTCGTGAAGACTGTTCGCATCGCCGGAGCCGGTTTCGCCGTCGCGGCAATGTTCTCGCTGGCGGCCTGCGGCACGGACAGCGAAAGCGCTTCCAGCGCGGCAGGCGCGTCCATGGCGCCGTCGAGCGCGATGCCCGCCCCGATGTCCAGCAGTAACGGCGTCACCACCAATGCCGACGTGTTCGGCCCCGCGTGCGGCCAGCTGCCACAGGGCAACGCGCCGGGCAGCCTGGACTCGATGGGCCCACAGCCGGTCGCCACCGCCGCGAGTACGAACCCGCTGCTCACCAAGCTGGTCGCCGCTGTCCAGGCCACCAACCTGGTCGACACGCTGAACAGCCAGGAAGCCATCACCGTGTTCGCCCCGGCCGACCCCGCCTTCGACGCGCTGGGCGAGGCCAAGTTCACCGAGCTGGCCCAGAACCCGAGCCAGCTGGCGCCGATCCTGCAGTACCACGTCGTCCCGCAGCGCTATGACGCTTCCGGGCTGGAAGCCGCGGGCAGCGTGCAGACGCTCAACACCGCAGGCGGCCCGGTGAAGATCGAGGGTTCCGGCGGGAACATGACCGTCAACGGCGCCAAGGTGCTGTGCGGCAACATCCCGACCGAGAACGCGACCGTGTTCGTCATCGACAGCGTGCTCACCCCAGGCACCAACAAGTAAACGGGGGAACGGGCCCGGCGGAATTCCACCGGGCCCGTTCTTCGGTTAGCGTGGAGGCCAGTCATCAACACTGGGGGTGGAGATGGGCATTCTCGACTCGGACCTGCCGGTCGCGCCGGACATCTTCGAATTGGCGCTCGGCCTGGTCGCGTTCCTCGTCCTGTTGTTCCTCCTCGCGAAGTTCGCGGTGCCGCGCTTCGAGGCGTTGTTCGCGGCGCGGGCGGAGAAGATCGAGGGCGGCATCGAGAAGGCCGAGCAGGCGCAGAAGGCGGCGGCCGAGGCGCTCGATCGCTACCGGGCCCAGCTCGCCGATGCGCGTGCCGAGGCGGCGCGGATCCGGGAGGAGGCCCGCGCGGAAGGCGAGCGGCTGCGTGCGGAACTCCGGGCGGAGGCGCAGGACGAGGCCCGGCGGCTGATCGCGCAAGGCGAGGCGGACCTGACCGAGCAGCGGGGCCGCGTCGTGGCCGAGATGCGGCCCGAGCTGAGGCGGCTCGCGGTGGAGCTGGCGGAGCGGATCGTCGGCGAACCGCTGGCGGACGAGGCGCAGCGGCGGGGGACGGTGGACAGGTTCCTGGCGGAGCTGGAGCGGCGGTAGGCCCTGAGCGGCTCGCGTTTGGTGGCGTTGGAGTGGCGGTGGGCGCCGGGCGGCACGGTGTCTGGCGCGTGGAGTGGCGGTAAGCACCGGGCGGCACCGGTGCCTGGGGGAGCTGGGGCGACGGTAGGCCCTGGGCGGCTTGGTGGCTGGCGGAGCTGTAGTGGCGGTAGGTCCCGGGCGGCATGATGACCGGTGGAGTTGGCGCGGCGTGGGCCCGGTCAGGGCATGATGTCTGGCGGAGTTGCAGCGTGAGCCCGGGCGGGCGCGGTGCCCGTCGGGGCTGGAGTGGCGGTGGGCCCGGGCGGCACCGGTACTTGGCCGAGCTGGAGCGCCGGCATGCCGCACAGCCCTGGACAGCGCGGTGCCTGGTGGCCCCCGCCCACCAGGCACCGATCACGCCGGTCTACCGGTTCTGCGCCGTCTGCTTGACGTCCTGCGCCGCGGACTTGGTCTCGTCCGCGACGGTCGACGCGGCGTCGGTCGCGGTCGACCGCACCGACTGGACCGCTTCCTGCGCCGGCTCGCGCAGGTTCTCCTTCAGGTCCTGCGCCACCGAGCCCATCTGACCCGCCATGCCCTGCGCCGACTCCTTGACCTGGCCGGCCAGTTCCCGCTCCGGCCTGCTCGCCGGGATCAGCGACGACACCAGCCACCCGGCCCCGAACGCGATCAGGCCCGCGGCCAGCGGGTTGCCTTCGGTCTGACGCCGCACGGTCTGCGGCGCTTCCTGGACCTGTTCGGCGACGGTCGAAGCAGCTGTCGACGCGTTGTCCGCCGCCTGGTGCGCCCGGTCGGTGACCGACTGCACGCCGCTGGATGCGCTTCCCATGACCCGCTCCTTGAGGTTCTGCGCGAGACCCCGCGCGCGGTGCACCCGGCGGTGCACGATCCGGCTGGGATTGACCTTTTCGGCGAGCGCGTCCACGTCGCTGCCGAGATTCCGTTGCGTGCCCTCGATCTCCTGGCGAAGGCGGTCGGGGTCCGTGGTCACGTTGTCCTCCTCATCTGGTCGGGCATCTGCTTGAGGCTGTCGACGGTCCGCTCGGGCACCGGATCGACCCGGCGCATCCGGTTGCGGCCCATGGCGTACAGCACGGCCGCGATCACGGCCCACACGCCGGCGACGATGAGCGCCGCCCAGCCCTGGTCCATCACGTTGGCCAGCGCCCACCACAGCGCGATCGACAGGAACAGCGCCACCATGTAACCGCCGAACCCGGCGCCGCCGAGCATGCCCGCGCCCTTGCCCGCCTGCTTGGCCTCGGCCTTCACCTCGGCCTTCGCGAGCTCCAGTTCCTGCCGCATCAACGTCGACAGGTCCTGCGATATGTTGCTCATCAGCTGGCCGACTGACGCGTCCGCGACGTCCGGCCGCTGCCCGGGCGGTTGCGAATAGGTCATGACGGCTCCAACCGATGCTGCCCGCCGTAGCCGCCCTGCGTCTCCGGCATGGGAGTTCCGGCGGGGTAGGCGCTCTCTGTGGGATAAGCGGTGGTCGGTGGGTACGCGGCCGTTTCGGCCGGCGTGCCGGTCGTTTCCGTCGAGGCGCGTGGTTGCGGCGCGCCACCGCTGCTCTGCTCACTCATGCTGGCGGCGACGCCCCTGGTCAGCCGGCCGGCGAGCAGTCCCGCTGCCGCCGCGCCGGCGAGGAACAGGCCGGGCTTGCGCCGCGCGAAGTTCCGCAGCTCGTCGACGAGGTCGCCCGGCTCCCGCGAATCGAGCCACGACGCCACTTTCTTCGCCCGCTGGGAAACCTCACGGACGAGGTCCTGCGCCATTCCGGAATCCGACTGTTCCGACATCCGGTCCAGCTGATCGGCGATTGAGTTCAGGTTTCCGGCCGCTTTCTGCTGGCCGGTGCGGGCTTGCTCGCGCAATTGATCGACGCCCTGGTCCTTCAGGTTCCGCGCCTGCCGCTGCGCCTCGGATGCCACCTCTCTTGCTTGCTCGGCGGCGGTTCCGGTCACCTGACTGCCCGAATCCGCGGCTTGTTCACGCACGGCCTGCGGGGTCGAACTGCTGGTCTGCTGGGTCATTCCTCCTCCTCCACACTCGGTGCCGCGCGACTACCCGGAGCGATTCCCGGTAAACGAGGAAAACAATTCCGCTTCTCAGCGAGGAGCGTAAAAGTAAATCTCCGGAGCGGTAGCGTCGTGATCATGACGGAGGAGCTGGTCCGTGCCCGGCGCGCGGTGTCCGTGGTGTTCGCGGCGTGCGGGGCGGCGTTCGGGACGTGGCTCGCGCGAGTGCCCGCGGTGCAGGACCGGCTGGGACTCACGACGGGACAGCTCGCCGCGGGGTTGTTCGGGCTCGCGGCCGGATCGATCGTCGCGTTGCTGCTGGCGGGCGCGGTGATCACGCGGATCGGCAGCCGGGCGGCCGCGGTCGTGGGGGCGGTGGTGTTGTGCGGCGGGCTGCCGCTCGTCGCGGTCGCGCCGGGGGTGCTTGCCTTCGTCGCGGCGCTGGTGGTGCTCGGCGTCGGCAACAGCACGCTCGACGTGGCGATGAACGCCCACGCGGCGCGCGTGGAGGACGGGTACGGGCGGCCGATCTTCGCCGGGTTCCACGCGTTCTGGAACATCGGCGGGCTGGCCGGTTCCGGTGCCGACGCGCTGGCGGAGGCTTGGCACCTGCCAGCGGGCGCGTTTTGCCGGGCGGAGTGAGAGGTGGGGGCGGGCTTGCGGATGTGCGCGGTGGGGAGCGGGGTGGGGGTGATGGATGGGAGCGGTGGTTGCGGAGTGGAGCCGGGTTGGTGGGGTGAGGCTGAGGGTTCGCGGTGGTGGCCGCGGAGTGAGGGCGGTTGCCGAGCGGAGGCAGGTGGGGCTGAGGGTGGTGCGGCGTGGGCGATTGGTGGAGTGGGGTGGGTTGAGGGTGCGGGGTGGTGGTGCGGCGCGGGCACGGTTGGGGAGCCGGATCGCGGGTGGGGGCGGAGTGGTGGCTGTGGAGTGGGCTGGGGCTGAGGGCGGGGCGGGAGGTGCGCGGCGGTGGGGTGGTCGGCGGAGTGGGGTGAGCCGAGTTGGCTGCGGAGTGGAGGCGGTTGCCGCGCGATGGCAGGTGGGGCTGAGGGCGGGGCGGGGCGTGCGCGGTGGTGGGAGGCGGTCGGCGGAGTGGGGTGAGCCGAGCTGCCCGCGGAGTGGGGGCCGGTTTGCAAGGGGAGTGGGGTGGCGCTGCGGGGCGGAGCGGGTGAGGCTGGTTGCGATGGCGGCGTCCGCCCGCTCCCCGGCGCGGCGGCGCAGCCGGTTCGGTCCCTCGCGGGCCTCTTCGCGCGTTGGGAACTGCCCTCCCCAGCCGCCAGCCCGGTAGGTCTTTCGGCCCTAGTTGGTTCCTCCGCGCGGCCGCAGGCTGGGACTTCGGAGCGCCGTGGGGAAGGGGTGGCGGCCGTGACCGTCGAGTTGTTCGCCGGCGCCTCCACCGGCCTCGTGCTGTGGGTGGTCGCCGCGTTTGTCGTCACCTTTGTGGTCACCCGCGTGGTCGTGCGGATGATCCGCGCCGGGCGGGGGCCGTTCCGCGACACTAGCGTCGGGGACGTGCACGTCCACCACCACGTCTACGGCATCTTCCTCATGCTCCTCAGCGGCGCCGGCGAGTTCGTGTACCGGCCGGGGTCGCCGTGGGCGGAGGTCCTCGCCGTGGTCTTCGGCGCCGGTGCGGCCCTCACGCTCGACGAGTTCGCCCTCTGGCTGCACCTGGACGACGTCTACTGGGCCCGCGAGGGACGCAAATCCGTCGACGCGGTGCTCGTCGCGGCCGTCATCGGCGCCTTCCTCGTCCTCGGGGCGCGCCCGTTCGAGGACACGGCCGACGAAGGGCGCGTGGCGTTCGCCGTCACCGTTCTCGCCCACCTCGTGCTCGCCGGCATCGCCATCTTCAAGGGCAAGATCGCCTCCGGGCTGATCGGGATCGTGGTGCCGTTCGTCGCGGTCGTCGCCGCCGTGCGGCTCGCCCGTCCGGGCTCGCCGTGGGCCCGCGCCCGCTACGACGCGGCACGCCTCGCCCGAGCCGAAACCCGCTTCCGCCGCAACCGCTGGGACGGCGTCAAGGACCTGCTGGCCGGAGCCCCCACGGAGGGCCGGACATGACACCGCTCCGCCGCCTCCCCTTCACGCTCGCCTTCCTCGCGGCACTCCTGGTCACCGCCGTCGCCACCGGGAGCCTCTGGTCCCCGGTCGAGGACCGCGCCTGGTTCCCCGACATCGCGTTCGGCCTGCCCGCCTTCGAAGCCGGCCGCTGGTGGACGCCCCTCACCGGGCCGTTCTTCGCGCTCACCCCGCTCTACTACCTGCCGGTCTTCCTCAGCTTCGCGTTGTTCACCGGCTTCGCCGAACTCCGGCTCGGCACGAGACGCACCATCGGCACCTTCGTGACTGGACACCTCGTCGCGGTTCTGGGCGCCGCCGGGGTTCTCCTCGCTCTCCGGGACGTCTCGTCGTGGGCGGCGGCCGTCGCCACGGTCCGCGACGTCGGCCCGTCCGCCGGCGCCTTCGCCGCCATCACCGCAGCCACCGCGACCCTCCGCGCACCCTGGCGCTTGCGCCTGCGGATCCTGCTGGTCGGCTACGCCGGGATCGCCCTGCTCTACAGCGGCACCCTGGCCGACGTCGAGCACTTCCTCGCCGTCGCGATCACCCTGCCGCTGTCGCCGCGGATCGCCGGGCCGAACCGCGTCCGGAATACCGGTCAGCCCAGCCGTCGCGAATGGCGGCTGCTCGCCGCGTCCGGGCTGCTGGTCGTGGCCGCCGTCCGGATCGTCACGTGGTTGTTCCCCACGACCGGTCCACTCGGACCCACCGGCACCGACGACTCGTCCGCCGTCGAGGTCGTCGTCGTGATCGTGCTGGCCCTCCTCGTGATGCGCGGGCTCAGCCACGGCCGCCGGGTCGCGTGGTGGGCCGTGGTCGTCATCGCCGGGCTCGACATCCTGCTCACCGTGCTGGCCGGGGTCGCGCTGCTGGTCGCCACGGTCCTCGATGCCGTCGAAGCGGTCGACGACGTCCCGCTGGTGGTCACCGACAGCGTCTTCTGGCTCGGCTACCTGGTGCTGCTCGTCGCCGGGCGGCACGCCTTCCGCGTTCCGTGGCGGCCGCGCACGGCCGACGGCGACCGGCAGCACGCCATCGAACTCGTCCAGCGCAACGGCGGTGGCACCCTGTCCTGGATGACCACCTGGCCGGAGAACCGCTACTTCCCGATCGCGCACGACGCCGGTTACGTCGCCTACCGCAAGCACGCCGGGGTGGCCGTCGCACTCGGCGACCCGATCTGCCCGCGCTCCGACGGGGACGGCGCGGTCGCCGAGTTCGCCGAGAACTGCGACCGCGCCGGGCTCGTGCCGTGCCTGTTCTCCGCGACCGAACCGTCGGTCCGCGGCGCCGAGCGGCTGGGCTGGCGGTACCTGCAGGTCGCCGAGGACACTCTGATCGACCTGCCCGGCCTGGAGTTCAAGGGCAAGCAGTGGCAGCCGGCCCGCAGCGCGCTCAACCGCGCAGTCAAGGAGGGCATCACGTTCCGCCTGGTCCACCTCGCCGACGAGCCGCGCGCGGTGCTGCAGCAGGTGCGGGCGATCTCCGAGGAGTGGGTCGGTGACAAGGGCCTGCCGGAGATGGGTTTCACGCTCGGCGGGGTGGACGAGGCGCTGGACCGGCACGTGCGGGTCGGGCTCGCGGTCGACGACGACGGGCGCGTGCACGGCGTCACCTCGTGGATCCCGGTCTACGCCGGGGACGGTGAGATCGAGGGCTGGACGCTGGACGTGATGCGCCGCCGCTCGGACGGGTTCAAGCACGTCGTGGAGTTCCTGATCGCCTCCGCCTGCCAGGCCTTCCGCGACGACGGCGCCCGCTACCTGTCGCTGTCCGGCGCGCCGCTCGCCCGCGCCGGAACCGAGGGGGACACGCGGATCCTCGACGCGCTGCTGGACAAGCTCGGCGCGGCGCTCGAGCCGTACTACGGCTTCCGCTCGCTGCACGCGTTCAAGGCGAAGTTCCGCCCTCGGTACGCGCCCATGTACCTGATCTACCGCGACGAGGCCGACCTGCCGCGCATCGGCGTCGCGATCGCCCGCGCCTACCTGCCGGACGCCGGCCTGCGCGACATCCCGAAGCTCGTCAGGTCCTGACCGGGCAGCCTCGCGGGCAGGCGCACGGTGACCACGAGCCCGCCGCCGTCCCGCGGCCGGGCGGTCACTTCGCCGTCGTGCGCGCTCGCCACCGAGCGCACGATCGACAGCCCGAGCCCGGCGCCCTTCGCCGAGTCCAGCCGCGGCGCGGCGCGGCGGCGGAACGGTTCGAACAGCGCCGGGATCTCCGCGTCGGCCACCACCGGCCCGGTGTTGCTCACCTCGATCTCGACCACGTCGCCACGGGTGTGCGTGCCGACGTGGACCCAGCCGCCCGGCTCGTTGTGCCGGACGCCGTTCTCCACGAGGTTGTGCACCAGCCGTTCGAGCAGCAGCGCGTCGCCGAGCGTGGGGGCTTCCGCGGGCGAGTCGGTCACCGTCACGTCCGCGGCTTTCGCCTGGTCGGCGGTCTGCGCGACGACGTGCGTGACGACGTTGGCGAGGTCGAGCGGGAACCGCTCCACGACGTTCTCCGACTTCGCCAGCACCAGCAGCCCGCTGATGAGCCGTTCGTGCCGCGAGTTGATCTGCAGCAGCTTCTCGCCCAGCTCCTTGACGTCCGGCGACGCCGACCGGCGGTGCATCGCGACCTCGACCAGCGACCGGTTCAGCGTCAGCGGGGTGCGCAGCTCGTGCGAGGCGTTGGCGACGAACCGCCGCTGGCCGTCGAACGAGCGGTCCAGTCGCTCGACCATCGTGTTGAACGCCTCGGCCAGGTCCTTGACCTCGTCGTCCGGGCCGCGCAGCGTGATCCGCCGGTGCTGGCGCGGATCGGCCGACGCCGCGATCCGGCGCGCCGAGCCGGTGACGCCGTGCAGCGGCGCCAGCACCCGGCCCGCGACCAGCCAGCCGAAGCCGATCGCCAGCGCGCCGACCACGACCAGCGCGATCGTGCCCTGCACCAGCAGGGAATGCGCGGCGGCCTCACGCAGCAGAGCGGCCTGCTCCCGTGCGACGCGCTCGGCTTCGGAGCCGATGAGCAGGTCGTTCAGGTCGTTGGTCGTGATCACCGTGTCCGTCCCGGGTGCCGGGCCGACGCGGGTGAGCAGTTTGATCGTGCCGCGCCCCACCTGGGAGTTGAACAACGCGTAGGTGACCCCGAGCAGCACCACGCCGCCGGCCAGGAACAGCCCGCCGTAGATCAGGGTGAGCCGGGCGCGCAGGGTGATCCGCCGCGGCCGCCTCACGGGATCCGGTACCCGACGCCGGTCACGGTCTCGACCACCGGCGGGTCGCCGAGTTTGCGGCGCAGCTTGAGGATCGTGAGCCGGACCGCGCCGGTGAACGGGTCCGCGTTCTCGTCCCACGCCTTCTCCAGCAGGAACTCCGCGGACACGGTCGCGCCGTCGGCGCGCAGCAGCTCGGCCAGCACGGCGAACTCCTTTTTGGACAGCGGGACGTACCGGCCGTCGCGGAAGACCTCGTGGCGGGCCGGGTCGAGCGTGATCCCGGCGCGGCTGAGCACCGGCGGCGCGGCCGGGCGGGCGCGGCGGCCCAGCGACAGGATCCGCGCGGCCAGTTCCGGGAACGCGAACGGTTTCGCGAGGTAGTCGTCGGCGCCGATGGTCAGCCCGGCGACCCGGTCGGTGACCTCCGCTGCGGCGGTCAGCATCAGCACGCGCGTCGGGGACGACGAGGACACCAGCTCGCGGCACACGTCGTCGCCGTGCACCCCGGGCAGGTCCCGGTCCAGGACCACGACGTCGTAGTCGTTGACCGCCAGCCGGTCCAGCGCGCCGCCGCCGTCGTGCGCGACGTCCACCGCGTGCGCGTCCTCACGCAGCCACTCCGCGATCGCCTCGGCGAGCATCGGCTCGTCCTCCACCACCAGAACCCGCACCGGTCCAGCGTGACCGGCGCGGTGTTTCCCCGGCGTTAGCGATGTCGGAAACGCCCGGGAAATGCCGCGCCCCGTTTCATTCCCCTCCGTTCGTCCTCGAATGCGAAGGAGATCCTGATGCGCAAGATCCTGGCCGCGGTTCCCGTGGCCCTCGCACTGGCACTCGCCGGGTGCGGTTCCGACGGCGACGGCGGCAGCGGGGTGGCTTCCGCGGGTAGCGCCGCGAGCACCACCGCGGGCAGCACACCCACCATGGGCAACGGGGACATGGGGCTCAAATACGCGCAGTGCATGCGGGAGAACGGCGTCCCGATGGAGGATCCGGTGGACGGCCGGATCACGCTCAAGCTCGACGGGTCGGTGCCCAAGGAGACCGTCGACAAGGCGCAGGAGGCCTGCCGCCAGTACAACCCGCAGGAGAACGGCGCCGCCAAGTCCGACCCGAAGATGGAGCAGGCCGCGCGTGACTTCGCGGTCTGCATGCGGGAGAACGGCGTCGAAGCCTTCCCCGACCCCGAGCCCGGCCAGAAGGGCATCCGCATCGACGGCCGCATGTCGCAGGACCCGGACTTCGAGCAGGCGTCGCAGAAGTGCCAGGAAGTGCTCGCGGGGGCGCGCGGATGACCGACGCGAGAACTCGCGGACGCGGGCGGCTGTACGCGGTCGTCTTCGTGCTGGTGGTGGCCGTCGCGGGCGGTGGGTACGTCGTCCTCGCGCGCGGCGACGACGGCGCCGCGCCCGCCGCGGTGGAGCTGCCGCCGAGCACGGCGAAGGTCCAGCGGCAGACGCTCGACGACACCCAGACCGAGGACGGCGAACTCGGCTACGGCGCCTCGTCCACACTGGCCAACCGCCTGCCGGGCACCCTCACCTCGGTGCCGGACAGCGGCGCCGTGATCAGCCGCGGCCAGCCCGTCTTCCGCGTCGACGACAAGCCGGTGACGTTGATGTACGGCGCGATGCCTGCCTACCGGGCGCTCGCCGAGGGCACCGAGGGCGCCGACGTGCGGCAGCTGGAGGAGAACCTCAGCGCCCTTGGCTACACCGGGTTCACGATCGACGACGAGTACAGCTCGGCCACCGCGGACGCCGTCCGGGAGTGGCAGGAGGACCTCGGCCTCGACGAGACCGGGGTCGTGGAGCTGGGGCGGGTCGTGTTCACGCCCGCCGAGATCCGGGTCGAGACCGTCGACGCGAGCGCCGGGCAGCCCGCGTCGCCGGGGCAGAAGGTGCTGTCCTACACCGGCACGGCGAAGGCGGTCACGGTCGAGCTGGACCCGTCGGACCAGCGGCTGGCCCGGGAGGGCGCCGCCGTGCAGGTCACGTTGCCCGACGACCGGAAGCTGGCCGGGAAGATCACCGACGTCAGCACCGTGATCCAGCCGGCGAGCGGGCAGGAGGAGGCGCAGACCAAGGTCGAGGTCGAGATCGCGTTCGACGACCAGCAGGCCGCGGCGAGCTACGCCCTCGCGTCCGTCGACGTCACGTTCACCGCCGAGAAGCGCGAGAACGTGCTCACCGTGCCGGTCGCCGCGCTCGTCGCGTTGGCCGAAGGCGGGTTCGGCGTCGAGGTCGTGGACGGCGCCACCACGCGGTACGTGCCGGTGAAGACCGGGTTGTTCGCCGAGGGCAAGGTCGAGATCTCCGGCGACGGGATCGCCGAGGGCATGGTCGTTGGGATGCCGAAATGATCTCGCTGACCGACGTGACCAAGCGCTATTCGGGCGTGACCGCGCTGGCCAGGGTGTCGTTGCGGATCGAGCCGGGGGAGCTGGTCGCGATCGTGGGGCCGTCCGGCTCGGGCAAGTCGACGATGCTCAACGTGCTCGGCACGCTCGACCGGCCCACCTCGGGCAGCGTGCACATCGACGGCCACGACGTGGCGGCGCTGTCCGACGCGAAGCTGTCCGCGTTGCGGGCGCGGCGGATCGGGTTCGTGTTCCAGCAGTTCCACCTCGCCGCGGGCACCTCAGCGCTGGAGAACGTCGCCGACGGCCTGCTCTACACGGGCCTGCGCGCGGGGGAGCGGCGGCGCCGGGCGGCGGCCGCGCTGGAGCGGGTCGGGCTCGGGCACCGGATGGACCACGAGCCGCACGAGCTGTCCGGCGGGGAACGGCAGCGGGTGGCGATCGCGCGGGCCGTCGCGGGTGACCCGCCGCTGCTGCTGGCCGACGAGCCGACCGGCGCGCTCGACTCGGCGTCCGGTGCCGGGGTGATGACGTTGATGCGGGAGCTGAACGAATCCGGCACCACGGTCGTGATCATCACGCACGACCGGGACATCGCGGCGTCGCTGCCGCGGCAGGTGCGGATGCGGGACGGCCGGGTCGTCGAGGAGGTGACGCGATGACCACCGCGTTGTCGCCGGCCCGGATGTGGCCGCGGGACGTCGTCAAGGTCGGCGCGGTCGGCCTGCGGACACGTCCGACGCGTGCGTTCCTGTCCGCGCTGGGGATCGCGATCGGCATCGCGGCGATGGTCGCGGTGGTCGGGATCTCGTCGTCGTCGCGGGCCGAGCTGGACCGGACCCTGGCGGCGCTCGGCACCAACCTGCTCACCGTGTCACCGGGCACCACCCTGACCGGTGAGGAGGCGCAGCTGCCGGAGACGGCGGAGGCGATGGTCGCGCGGATCGGGCCGGTCGAGTCGGTGTCGGCGATCGCGCGGCTCGGTGAGGCGAAGGTCTACCGCACGGACAAGATCCCCGAGGCGCAGACCAACGGGCTCGCCGCCTACGCGGCCCGGCTGGATCTCCCGGCGACGACCGGTGCGCGGGTGCGCAGCGGAACCTGGCTCAACGAAGCCACGAGCGGTTATCCGGCGGTCGTGCTCGGTTCGTCCGCGGCCGAGCGGCTGGGCATCTCGCGCGCCGGACCGGACGTGCAGGTGCTGGTCGGCGGGCGCTGGTTCACGGTCGTCGGGATCCTCGAACCGGCCCCGCTGGCGCCCGAGCTGGACTCGGCCGCGCTGGTCGGCTGGGAGGTGGCGGCGAGCGAGCTGCGGTTCGACGGGCTGCCCACCACGATCTACACGCGGTCGCAGGACGCCCAGGTCCCGGCGGTGCAGTCGGTGCTCGGCGCTACCGCGAACCCGGCCGCGCCGAACGAGGTGGAGGTGTCGCGGCCGTCCGACGCGCTCGCCGCGCAGCAGGCGGCGGGCGAGGCCTTCACCGGGCTGCTGCTCGGGCTGGGCGCGGTGGCGCTGCTCGTCGGCGGGGTCGGGGTGGCGAACACGATGGTGATCTCGGTGCTGGAGCGGCGCGCGGAGATCGGCCTGCGGCGCTCGCTGGGTGCGACGCGCGGGCAGATCCGCACCCAGTTCCTGGCGGAGTCGCTGTTGTTGTCCGCGCTGGGCGGGCTCGGCGGCGCGGTGCTGGGGAGCCTGGTGACGGTGGGCTACGCGGTCTACCAGTCGTGGCCGGTGGTGGTGCCGCTGTGGGCGGTGGCCGGCGGCGCCGCTGCGACGCTGGTGATCGGCGGGATCGCGGGGTTGTACCCGGCGATCCGCGCGTCGCGGCTGTCGCCGACGGAGGCGCTGGCGACGCCGTGAGCGGGCCGGGTGCCGTCCGTCGGGGGCGGCACCCGGCTGTCTCGTTCAGCCGAGGAGTTCGCGGAAGCGCTCGACGCCGATGTTGCCGCCGGAGAGGATGACGCCGACCCGGCCGGTGAAGCCGCCTTTGAGCAGCCCGGCGAGGGAGGTGGCGCCACTGGGTTCGAGCACGATCTTGAGCCGCTCGAACGCGAACCGCATCGCCTCGCGGATCTCGTCGTCACTGACCAGGACGATGTCGTCGACCAGGCGCTGGTTGACGGAGAAGGTCAGCTCGCCGGGGATGTCGGCGGCGAGCCCGTCGGCGATGGTGCGCGCGACGGGGATCCGGACGCGTTCGCCCCGCTGGAGGGACTGGCGGGTGTCGTCGGCCTGCTCGGGCTCCACGCCGACCACCCGGATGCCGGGGTGCAGGCCCTTGGCCGCGGTGGCGCTGCCCGCCATCAGCCCGCCGCCGCCGATCGGGGCGATGAGGGTGTCCAGCTCGCCGGTCTCGTCGAGGAGTTCCAGCGCGGCGGTGCCCTGACCAGCCATGATGTGCGGGTGCTCGTAGGGCGGGATGAGGGTCAGGCCCCGCTCCTCGGCGAGCTGGTTGCCCATCGCGACGCGGTCGCCGGTGTAGCGGTCGTAGGTCAGGACCTCGGCGCCGTAGCCGCGGGTGGCGTCCATCTTGGACGACGGGGTGTCCTCGGGCATCAGGATGACGGCCTTGCTGCCGGCCAGTTTGGCCGCGAGGGCGACCGCCTGGGCGTGATTGCCGGACGAGTAGGCCGCGACGCCCTTGCCGAGCTGCTCGGGCGTCAGGTGGGAGATCGCGTGGTAGGCGCCGCGGAACTTGAAGGCGCCGATGCGCTGGAAGTTCTCGGCCTTGAGGAACGCAGTGGTGCCGGTGCGCCGGTCGAGGGTGGAGGACGTCAGGACAGGAGTCCGATGAGCGACACCGTCGATCCGCTTGGCGGCGCTCCTGATGGCTTCGAGATCGAGCATGGACCCATCTTATACGAGCTGTCCAGCACCTAGACAGTTCGTCAAGAACCACGACAACCGCCAGCCGGCAACGGAAAGCAAGCGACTACCCCAACCAGACCTCCCCCGCCCCCGATCCACAGCCGATCTTTAGTCGCCGACCAGGGTTGTCAAGGCACGCTTTCCCGCCTTGACAACCCTGCTCGGCGACTGAAACACAATCAGGAATCGGGGGCGGGGGTGGTCGGAAGGTGACCTTCCGGCGCCGTGAGGCGCCCCTGCGCGAAGCGCAGGAAAAAGATCAAAAGAGTCCTCGCCGGACGGGCAGGCTCCGGGATGACCAGGGGTTGGGTGCCTCGTCCCACCTCATGCAGCGGGTCGCTGGGTGGTCATCCCGTCGCCTTCCGGTTTGTGCATATCACCTTGAGCCAGGGCCGCAAGGTTGGCATGTTCGGCCGCCGGTTGGCGGCCTGGGTTGCGGCCCTGGCTCAAGGTGATCGTTCAGTTCCAGGCGACGGGATGACCACCCAGCTCAGTTGGGGGTGGTGCACCTTGCGGCGCGCTTTTGCAGGTAGCGCTGTTCGGGGAGGCTCGTCGTCCGCTTCGCGGCCAGTTGGTATTCCGTGCGGGCCTCCGCTGTCTCGCCTGCCCGTTCCAGCAGGTGGGCGCGGACGGCGTGCAGGCGGTGGTGCTTGGCCAGGCGCGGATCCTCGGTCAGCGAGTCCAGCAGCTCCAAGCCGGCTCGGGGACCGGTCGTCATCGCCACGGCCACCGCTTTGTTCAGGGTCACCATGGGGTTCGGGGCGACCCGCTCCAGCAGGCCGTACAGCGCCACCACCTGGGGCCAGTCCGTCTCCTCGTCGCTGGCGGCTTCGTCGTGCACCGCGGCGATCGCGGCCTGCAGTTGGTACGCGCCGAGCCGGGTGGTCTTCGCCAACGCCTCGCTGATCAGGGCGACCCCCTCTTCGATCAGGGCGCGGTCCCAGCGGGTGCGGTCCTGTTCGGACAGCGGGACCAGCTCACCGTCGACGCTCCTCGCGAACCGCCGGGCGTGGGTGAGCAGCATCAGCGCCAGCAGGCCCGCGACCTCCCAATCCGACGGCAGCAAGCGCCGCACCAGGCGGGTCAGCCGGATCGCCTCCGCGGCCAGGTCGTCGCGCTGCAGGTCGGGGCCCGCGGTCGCCGTGTAGCCCTCGTTGAACATCAGGTACAGCACGTGCAGGACCGCGTTCAGCCGCTCGCCCCGCTCCTCCTCGGGCGGCAGGCTGAACCGGGCGCCCTTCACCTTCTGCTTGGCACGGCTGATCCGCTGGGCCATCGTCGCCTCGGGGACGAAGAACGCCTTCGCGATCTCGGCCGTCGTGAGGCCGCCGACGGCGCGCAGGGTCAGCGCGGTTTGCGACGGCACCGACAGCGACGGGTGGCAGCACAGGAACAGCAGGGTGAGGGTGTCGTCCGCGTCGCCGGGGCCGCGTTCGTCCGCGCCCGGCGCCACCAGCTGCGTCGCCGGGGTGGCGAGCAGGTCCTCGTCCTCCCGGCGGCGCCGTGCGCTGTCGCTGCGCATCCAGTCGGTCAGGCGCCGCGTCGCGACCGTCAGCAGCCACCCGCGCGGGTTGTCCGGCACGCCGGTCTCGCCCCACTGGGTGGCGGCCGCGAGCAGCGCCTCCTGCACCGCGTCCTCACACGTGTCGAGCCCGCCGTAGCGGCGCATGAGGATCGCCAGCACCTGCGGCGCCAGCTCGCGCAGCAGGTCGTCGGTCATCCCTCGCCGCCGTGCAGCACGGGCCACACCTCGACCTGCCGGAACGCGGCGAACGGGTTGTCCGCCGCGATCTCCAGTGCCCGCTCCTCGCTGTCCACCTCGAGCATCGCCACGCTGGCCAGGTACTCCTTGGTCTCCAGGTACGGCCCGTCGGTGACCGTCGTCTGCCCGTCGCGGACCCGGACGACCTTCGGGTCCGCGATGCCGTACGCGCCGAGCAGCTCGCCGGACGCGAAGTACTTCTCGTTGAACGCGTCCTGCGCGGCGACGGCCTCCTGCCACTCGTCCGGCGTCACCGAGTCCCACAGCTCCTGGTTGCCGTACAGAATCACCATGTACTTCATGGGGGTCATCCTCCCTGGTCGAGCCTCTGTCGGAAGGAGGTCCGGAGCGGATCCCGTTTTCTCGACATGGCGCGCGGAGAATTTTTCCGGCCTAGAGTCAGCGGTGTGGACCTGCCCGTGATGCCGCCGGTCAAGCCGATGCTGGCGAAGGCCGTGCACGAGATGCCCCGCGAACCCGGGCTGCACTACGAGCCGAAGTGGGACGGGTTCCGCTGCGTCGTGTTCCGCGACGGTGACGAGGTCGAGCTGGGCTCCCGCAACGACCGGCCCCTGACCAGGTACTTCCCCGAGCTGGTGGACCTGCTGAAGGCCGCGCTGCCGGAGCGGTGCGTGGTCGACGGGGAGATCGTCATCGTCACCAGCGGCGGTCTCGACTTCGACAGCCTCCAGCTCCGGCTGCACCCGGCCGCGTCCCGGGTGCGGAAGCTGGCCGCGGAGACGCCGGCCAGCTTTGTCGCGTTCGACGTGCTCGCCCTCGACCACGCCGACCTGACCGGTGAACCGTTCCAGCGCCGCAGGCACGTCCTCGAAGGGGTGCTCGACGACTCACTCGCCCGGGTGCACCTGACGCCGATGACCCAGGACCCGGACGTCGCGCAGGACTGGTTCACCCGGTTCGAGGGCGCCGGGTTCGACGGGGTCATGGCGAAGCCGGGCGACCTGCCGTACGAGCAGGACAAGCGGGTGATGTGGAAGGTCAAGCACGAGCGCACCGCGGACTGCGTGGTCGCCGGGTTCCGCTGGCACAAGGACGGCAACGGGATCGGATCGCTGCTGCTCGGCCTGTACGACGCGGGCGGGCGGCTGCAGCACATGGGCGTGGCGAGCAGTTTCACCGCAGCGCGACGGCGGGAGCTGGTCGACGAGCTGGCGCCGCTGCGGGAGGGCGCGATGGAGCAGCACCCGTGGCGCGAGTGGGCGTCGTTCGAGCCGGACGGTAGGCGGGTGCCGGGCGCGCAGAGCCGGTGGAACGCGGGCAAGGACCTGTCGTGGGAGCCGGTGCGGATCGAACTGGTCGCCGAAGTCCGGTACGACCACCTGCAGGCTGGCCGCTTCCGCCATGCGACGCGCCTCGTGCGGTTCCGGCCCGACCGGACGCCGGACTCGTGTCGGTACGACCAGCTGGAAGAGGTGCCGCCGGCGGAGCTGACCGCCCTGTTCAGCGAGGTGAGAGCGTGAGCGCTGTACCGATTGAAGGCACCGAGGTCAGCATCTCGTCGCCGGACAAGGTGTACTTCACCGAGCGCGGCGAGACGAAGCTCGACCTGGTCCGGTACTACCAGGCGGTCGAGGGCCCGTTGATGAACACGCTGCGGGACCGGCCGTTGCTGCTGGAGCGCTATCCCGACGGCGCGAGCGGCAAGTCGTGGTTCCAGAAGCGCGTCCCCAAGTCGACGCCGTCCTGGGTGCGGACCACCGTGGTGTCCACCCCGAACGGAACGACCTCGGACGCCCTCGTGGCGGCCGACCTGGGGCACATCCTGTGGGCGGTGAACCTGGGCTGCATCGGTTTCCACGTCTGGCCGTACCGCGCCTCGGCGCCCGAGTTCGCCGACGAGCTGCGAATCGATCTGGACCCGTCGCCCGGGGTGACGTTCGAGCAGGTCCGCGAGGCGGCGGTGCTGACGAAGGACCTGCTGGACTCCCTGGGCATCGGGGCCTACATCAAGACAACGGGCTCGCGTGGCCTGCACGTCTACGTGGCGCTGGAACCACGGTGGGACTCCTACGCGGTGCGTGCTGCCGCGGTCGCCCTGGCGCGGGAGCTGGAGCGCAGGCACCCGGACCTGATCACCGCCCAGTGGTGGAAGGAAGAGCGGGGCGCGAGGGTCTTCGTGGACTTCAATCAAAATGCGCCACACAAAACAGTTTTCGGCGCATGGTGCGTCCGCCCACGTGCCGGTGGCCAGGTCTCGACGCCCATTTCGTGGGACGAGCTGTCCACAGTGGAACCAGGGGAGTTGACCCTGTCGACGGTGCCAGACCTCGTCGCTCGGCGAGGTGACCCATGGGCGCAGATGCGGGAGCGGCCGCAGTCGATCGAGCCGCTGCTGGAGATGTCGGAGCGGGACATGGCAGCGGGAATGATGGATGCGCCGTGGCCGCCCGTGTACCCGAAGCAGCCGAACGAGCCACCCAGGGTGGCACCGAGTCGGGCAAAGAAGAGCTAGCGCCACGAGCAACAAACCGCCGCCCGGCAACGAAACGCCACCGAGCAGCCCAACCCCCCCTCAACCGCAAGCCGGCAACGCAAAGCAGGCGACTACCCCAACCAGACCTCCCCCGCCCCCGATCCACAGCCGATCTTTGGTCGCCGACCAGCCGTGTCAAGGCACGCTTTCCCGCCTTGACACGGCTGCTCGGCGACTGAAACACAATCAGGCATCGGGGGCGGGGGTGGTCGGAAGGTGACCTTTCGAGCGCCGTGAGGCGCTTTTCCGCCCGCAGGGCGGACTCCCCGCCGTGTCAGGCGGCGGTTTAAAGATCAAGAGATAGTCCTCGCCGGACGGGCAGGCTCCGGGATGACCAGGGGTTGGGTGCCTCATCCCGCCTTGGCGAGGTGGTTCCGCTGGGCGGTCATCCCGTCGCCTTCCGGTTTGTGCATATCACCTTGAGCCAGGGCCGCAAGGTTGGCATGTTCGGCCGCCGGTTGGCGGCCTGGGTTGCGGCCCTGGCTCAAGGTGATCGTTGCGTGTCAGGCGACGGGATGACCACCCAGCTTCGTTTGGTTCAAAGACAACCGCCGCTTTCAGCGGCCTAGGTAGCCGCCCATCTTCGTGAAGTACTCGGTGGCTGCCAGCTCTGTGCCGTCTTCCAGGCGTACCTGTTCGATGACCAGGCCGTGGTTCTTGCCGAACCTGGCGTCTGCGCCGGCGACGATCACCACTCCGTCGCCTTCGGGGATGAAGATCCGACCGGGTGTGCCGCCGTACCGGCCCTTCGAGACGGACGCCTTCGTGATCCGGATGGTCTGTCCCTTGTGGGTGGTGAAGGCGTTCGGGTACGGGTCGGACTGGGCGCGGACCAGGCGGTCGATGTCCTCGGCAGGCCAGGTCCAGTCGATGCGACTGTCCTCGATGGACCGCTTGTGGAAGAAGCTCGCCTTGGAACGGTCCTGGGGAACCGGCTCGTAATTCCCCGATTCGAGCTTTGCCAGGGCTTCCGACACGACCGGTTCGATGAGGTCGACCGTGCGGTGGAACAGGTCCGTCACCGTGTCACGAGGGCCGACCTCGACGGATCGTTGCAGGATGATGTCGCCCGCGTCCAGCTCGTCGTTCATCACGTGCGCGGTCACGCCCACTTCCTTCTCCCCGTTGATCAGCGCCCAGATCAACGGCGAGAAACCGGCGTATGCGGGCAACAGCGAATCGTGCACGTTGAGGGTGCCCCGGGGCGGCAGGTTGAAGATCTCCGGCGGCAGCCAGGTGCGCCAGTTGTTCGCGACGATGATCTCCGGGTCCGCCTCCTTGAGCGCGGCCGTCACGTCGTCGTCGGGGCGGTTGCGTTCGATCACCGGAACACCGTTCTCCCTGGCGAGATCCGCGACCGAGTCGGACCAGATCTTCTCGTAGGCGTGGTCGCTCTTCGGGTGTGTCACGACGAGCACCACCTCGTGACCGGCGTCCAGCAGTGCACGCAGCGTGCGGTGCCCCCACGTCTGGTAGCCGAACATCGCGACCCGCATCGGTCCTCCTCGTTCCGGGATCAACATCACGCCCGAATGTAGTAGTTAAGCCTCCCCTAACTTAGGTTAGGGTTGCCTCGGTTGTACATCTACGGATAGGACGGGCATGCCAGAACCGCAGGAAGTTCCGGTCTACGACCTGGTCGGGGTCGGCTTCGGCCCTTCGAATCTCGCACTGGCGATCGCCGTCACCGAGCACAACGCCGGCGGCGGGGAGGCGGTCACCGCGCACTTCCTCGAGCGTCAGCCGCGGTTCGGCTGGCACCGGGGGATGTTGCTGGACAACGCCACGATGCAGGTGTCGTTCCTCAAGGACCTCGTCACCATGCGCAACCCGGCCAGCGAGTTCAGCTTCCTGTCCTACCTGCACAGTCACGGGCGCCTCGTCGACTTCATCAACCACAAGAACCTCTTCCCGCTGCGGATCGAGTTCCACGACTACCTGGAGTGGTCGGCGGCGAAGGTGGACGACCTCGTCTCCTACGGCCGCGAAGTCGCCGGGATCACGCCGGTTTCGGGCGAGGAATCGTTGTTCGACGTGCGCACCACGGACGGGCAGGTGCTGCGCGCCCGCAACGTCGTGTTCGGCACCGGGCTGCGGCCAAACCTCCCTGAGGGCGTCACGGTCAGTGACCGGATCTGGCACAACCACCAGCTGCTGCACCGCATCGACACGGTGTCCGACCCCGAGCGGTGCATCGTCGTCGGCGCCGGGCAGAGCGCCGCGGAGGTCACCGCGTTCCTGCACGACAAGTTCCCGCGCGCCGAGGTGTGCTCGGTGTTCGCCCGATACGGCTACAGCCCATCGGACGACAGCTCGTTCGCGAACCGGATCTTCGACCCGGAAGCGGTCGACGCGTTCTACACCGCGCCGGAGGACGTCAAGCGCCGCCTGATGGACTACCACGGCAACACCAACTACTCGGCCGTCGACCTCGACCTCATCGACGACCTGTACCGCCGCGTCTACCGCGAGAAGGTGCAGGGCGTCCAGCGGCTGCGGATCTTCAACGCGTGCCGCCCCATCGACGTCACCGAAACCGAGTCCGCCGTCCGGATGGCGATCGAATCCCTGACCACCGGCGAGAAGACCGTGCTGGACGCGGACCTCGTCGTCTACTCCACCGGATACCGTCCGGCCGATCCGACGTCGCTGCTCGGCGAGCTGGCCGCCAAGTGCCGCCGCGACGAGCACGGCCGCCTGCGGATCGAGCGCGACTACCGGCTCGTCACCCCGGACGTGAAGGCCGGGCTCTACCTGCAGGGCGGGACCGAGCACTCGCACGGCATCACCTCGTCCCTGCTCTCGAACACCGCGGTGCGGGTCGGCGAAATCCTGCGCTCGATCCTCGACCGCAGGGAACCGTCGTTGGACTGGCCTGCCGAGTACGCGGTCAGTGGTGTGAAAGCCGAGGAGTGGGCGTGACCGAGTACGACGTCGAGGAAACCGGCTCGGTGGCTGAGCCACTGAGCCTTGTGACCAGACTGGCGCGCGCCGGGTTCGACGACTACGTCGTCTACGAACGCGACGGCGTGTGGACGTTCGCCGGCGGTGCCCTCGCGACGGTGTCGCTCGACGCCGAGCGAGTGCGCATCTCGTACGGCGACGAGGTGACCGATCGTGCGTGGACCGGGTCGCCGGGCGAGGCGATGCGGTCGGCGCTCGCGGAGCTGCCGGTGACGGGGTGGAACGCCTACGGTCGCGTGCACTTCTCGTTCGCCGGGCTGGTGCCGGGGCTCGGGCTGCGCGGCGCCGTGCCGCCGCCCGGTGAGGTGGTGCGGGTGATCGTGCCGCGCACCGAGGTGCGGCTGGACGGGCAGTCGGTCCGCATCCGCAGTGTCGACGCGGGGGAGCGGGCACGGGTGCGGGAGATCCTCGACGCGTCCATCGAGGCCGACACGCCGCGTGCCGCCGAGGTGGACGTCCGCGCGGGCGGCGAGAGCTACCGCGAGCGGGTCGCCCAGGCGGTCAAGGAGATCCGGCAGGGGCAATACCAGAAGGTGATCCTGTCGCGGGTCGTGCGGATCCCGTTCCCGGCGGACCTGGTCGCGACCTACGAACTGGGGCGGCGCGGCAACACCCCCGCCCGGTCGTTCCTGCTGCGGTTGAACGGCGCCGAGGCGGCCGGGTTCAGCCCGGAGATCGTCGTGTCGGTCGACGGGAGCGGGCGGGTCACGACGCAGCCGCTGGCCGGGACGCGTGCGTTCGGGCGGGGCAGCGAAGCGGACGCGGCCGCGCGGGCCGAGCTCGAATCGGACCCCAAGGAGGTGTTCGAGCACGCCGTGTCGGTGCGGACCGCGCAGGAGGAGATGCGGCGGGTGTGCGTGCCGGAATCGGTGCGGGTCGGGGATTTCATGGGCATCAAGGAGCGGGGCAGCGTGCAGCACCTGGCTTCGCTGGTGAACGGGGACCTCGCGGACGGCCGGTCGGCGTGGGACGCGCTGGAGGCGGTGTTCCCGGCGGTGACGGCGTCCGGCATTCCCAAGCGCGAGTCGCTCGACGCGATCTCCCGGATGGACGACCCGCGCGGGTTGTACAGCGGCGCGGTGATAGCGCTTTCCGAGGACGGATCACTGGACGCCGCGCTGGTGCTGCGGGCGGTCTACCAGGAGGGCTCGCAGGCGTGGCTGCGCGCGGGCGCGGGGATCGTCGCGGACTCCACGCCGGAACGCGAGTTCGAGGAGACGTGCGAGAAGCTGGGCTCGGTGGCGCCGTTCGTGGTGCGGGCCTGAGCTGGTTTTCGACGGCCCCGGGCGGCGCCCGGGGCCGTCGCGCGTTCAGCGGCGGCGCCAGAGGAGCCAGCCGAGGTAGGCGCCACCGAGCGCGGCGGTCGCCACGCCCACCGGGAGCGTCGACGCCCCGGCGACCCGCTGGGCGGCGAAGTCCGCGACCAGCACCAGCAACGCGCCCATCCAGGCGGCCGGGAGGATGCCCGCGCCGGCGGCCCGGGTGAGCCGTTTCGCCAGCTGGGGCGCGGTGAGGGACACGAAGGCGATCGGCCCGGCGGCGGCGGTCGCGATGGCGCACGCCGCGGTGCCGACGATCAGCAGGTACACGCGGCTGCGCTCGACCCGCACGCCGAGCGCGGCCGCGGCGTCGTCGCCCATCTCGAGCATGTCGAGGCGGCGGGCGCCCGCGAGCAGCAGCGGGATCAACACGACCAGGGCGATCACCAGCGGCCAGAACTGGGTCCAGCCGAGGTTGTTGAGGCTGCCGGTGAGCCAGACCGTCGCGCGGGCGACGTCGGCGATCTGGGCGTTGACGATCAGGTAGAAGTTGACCGCCTGGAGGATCGCGCTGATGCCGATGCCGACCAGGACCAGCCGGGAGCCGCGGACGCCGCGCTGCCAGGCGAGGACGTACACGGCGATGGCGGTGACCAGCCCGCCGGCGAGCGCGCCGCCGGAGACGGCCAGGGTGCCGCCGCCGGAGAGCAGGATGACCAGCAGGCCGCCGGTGGTGGCGCCGTAGTTGAAGCCGATGATGTCCGGGCTGCCGAGCGGGTTGCGGGACAGGCTCTGGAACACGGCGCCGCTCATGCCGAGCGCGGCGCCGACGGCCAGCGCGATGAGCACCCGGGGCAGCCGGAGGTCGAGCACGGCGAAGTTCGTGATGCGGCTGCCGTTGCCGAGCAGGGTGCGGACGACGTCGAGCGGCGCGACGGAGATCGACCCGGTGCCCAGGGCGAGCACCCCGAAGCCGAGGATCGCGACCGCGAGCCCGACGCAGACGATCACCGAGCGGCGTCCTGCCGTGCGGGTCCTGGTGAGCGTCTTCGTCATGAGCGGGCCGCCTTCGTGCGGCGCACCAGTGCGATGAACAGCGGCGCCCCGAGCAGGGCGGTCACCACCCCGACGTCGATCTCCTCCTTGGCGATCACCCGTCCCAGCACGTCGGCCAGCAACAGCAGCGCCGGGGCCAGCAGGGCGCAATAGGGCAGCACCCAACGCTGGTCCGGCCCGGTGATCGCGCGGACCATGTGCGGCACCGCCAGCCCGACGAACACCAGCGGCCCCACCGCCGCCGTCGCGGCGCCGGCCAGCAGCGTGACCGCCAGGAGGGTCAGGCCGCGCGTCCGGCCGAGGTGGGCGCCCAGCGACTTGCCGGCCTCGTCGCCGAGGGCGAGCGCGTTCAGCGGGCGCGCCAGGAACAACGCGAGCACCACGCCGACCGCCAGGAACGGCAGCACCCGCACCAGGGTGCCGCCGTCGGCGCGCTCCAGCGAACCGACCGTCCAGAACCGCATCTGGTCCAGCGTCTGGGTGTCGAGCAGGGTCATCGCCTGGGTCAGACCGGTCAGCGCGGCCGACACCGCGGTCCCGGCGAGCGCGAGCCGCACCGGTGACGTGCCGCCCCGGCCGGCGATCACGTACAACACGAAACCCGCGACGGCCGCGCCCAGGAACGCGAACCAGACGAACGCCCGCAGGTCGGTCACGCCGAGCACGCCAACGGACAACGCGGCCGCCGTCGCCGCGCCCGCGTTGATGCCCAGCAGCCCCGGGTCGGCGAGGGGGTTGCGGGTCAGCGCCTGCATCAGCGCGCCGGCCACGCCCAGCGACGCGCCGACCGCGATGCCGATCAACGTCCGCGGCACCCGGATCGACCAGACCACATAGGACGAATCGGAGCCGTCGCGGTGGAACAACGCGTCGACGACCGTCCCGAGTGGAATGGACCGCGCGCCGACCGCGATGCTCAGCAACGCGATCGCCACGAGGACCACCAGCGCGACGACCAGGCCGGCCGCCCGGGACGGCGCCGCCAGGCGCGGGGCAGGCGCTTGACCGGGCGTCCCCCGGGAGGCGGCTCGGGTGGATCCACCGGTGCTCACGGGTGTTCTCCAGGTGCGGGGCGGGCAAAGTGCTTGGGGCGGCCGGCGCTCACGTGGAGCGGGCCGGTGCCGCGGCTGCTGGTGCGGACCCGGCGGGGGCCGGTGTTGGCGCGGCTGGTGGTGCTGACGTGGCGTGGACTGGCGTGGGTGTCGTCGCTTGTGGGGACCCCGCGCGGCCAGACCTCGGCGCCGCGATTGCCGGTGCTTGCCGGGTGTGGGTCGGCGTGGCTGCTGGTGCTGGTGCGGTGGGGGCTGGCGTGGGCGGCGCTGGTGATCCGGCGCGGCCGGACCCCAGCACCGCGATTGCCGGTGCTCACCGGGCGTGGGTCGGCGTGGGCGCCGCGGCTGCTGGTGCTTACCCGGCGCGTGCCGCCGTCGGTGCCGCTGTCGGCGGTGGTCAGCCGGCGTGGGTCAACCTCGGCACCGCGTTCGCCCGTGCTCACCCGGCGCGGGTCAACCTCGGCACCGCGAAGGCCAGCGCTCACCCGGCGCGGGTCAACCTCGGCACCGCGAACGCCAGCGCTCACCCGGCGCGGGTCAACCTCGGCGCCCCGATCGCCAGCGCTCACCCGGCTATCCGCTTGGCGAGCGCGGCCTTCGACACCTTCCCGACCTTCGTCAGCGGGAAGCTGTCCAGCACCTCCAGCCGGTCGGGCAGCTTGTACGCCGCCACGCCTCGCTCCCGTAGGAAGGCCGTCACCTCGCGCAAGGTCGGCGCCTCCCCGCGCACCACCAGGAACGCGCACGTCCGCTCGCCCATCACCTCGTCCGGCATCCCGACCACCGCGGCGTCGTGCACGGCCGGGTGCGCCAGCAGGTGGTTCTCCAGCTCCTCGGCCGGGATCTTCTCGCCACCGCGGTTGATCTGGTCCTTGATCCGCCCCTCGACGACCAGGTGCCCGGACGGCAGCGCCCGCACCACATCGCCGCTGCGGTAGAACCCGTCGGGCGTGAACGAGCGTGCGTTGTGCTGCTCCGCCCGGTAGTAGCCACGCAGCGTGTACGGCCCGCGGGTCAGCAGCTCGCCGCTTTCGCCGGGTGCCACCGGGTCGCCCTCCTCGTCGACCACGAGCACTTCGTCCGCCTGGCACAGCGGGCGGCCCTGCGTGGTGATCTTCAGCTCGTCCGGATCGTCCAGCCGGGTGAAGTTCAGCAGTCCCTCGGCCATCCCGAAGACCTGCTGCAGATCGCAGCCGAGCGTCGACCGCACCCGGGAAGCGGGCTCCGCGTTGAACTTCGCGCCACCCACTTGGAGCAATTGCAGGCTGGACAGGTCCTCGTCCATGAACTCGGTCGCGTCCATCCACAACAGCGCGACCGGCGGCACCACCGCGGCCACGGTGACGCGCTCCCGCTCGATCAGCTCGAACGCCGTGTCCGCACTGGGATCCGGCGCCAGCACCACCGTGCCACCGGCGGCCATGGCGCCGAGCAGGCCCGGCGAAGCCAGCGCGAAGTTGTGCGCCGCGGGCAACGCCACCAGGTACCGCGTGTCCGCCGAAAAACCGGAGACCTCCGCGCTCGCCCGCGCGTTGTAGAGGTAGTCCTGGTGCGTCCGCGGGATCAGCTTGGGCGTGCCGGTCGTCCCGCCGGAGAGCAGGAACAACGCCACGTCGGAAGGATCTGGCGAAGGCAGCGGGACCGGCGCGGCGGTCGGCAGCGGCTGGAACTCCGCGGGCTCGCCGACGACGAACACCTGCCGCACCGACGGCACCGCCTTCTGCACCGTCCGCGCCAGCTCGCGGTAGTCGTACCCGGCGTCGTCGGTGTCCGCGACCACGTACGCGACCGCTTCGCTCAGCTCGCACAGTGGCACGATCTCGCTCTCCCGGTGCGCGGGCAGCGCCAGCACCGGCAGCACCCCGGCGCGCAGGAAAGCGAAGAACAGAGCCACGAACTCGGGCACGTTCGGCAGCTGCACCACGACTCGCTCGCCGGGCCGCAGTCCCGCCGACACCAGCCCGGCCGCCAGGCGCGAGGCCCACGCGTCGAGTTCGGCGTAGGTCCAGCGCGCGCCATCGGCGGCGACGAGCGCGACCCGGTCGCCGTGCGCCGCCGCGCCCTCGGCCAGCAGGACGTCGAGCGACTGTCCGGTCCAGTAGCCTTCGGCGCGGTACTTCGCCGCCAGTTCCTCGGGCCAGGGCACACAGCCGTGCAACATCGTCAGCTCCCTCGATCGCGCGAACTTAGGTTAGGCTAGCCGACGTTACGAAGGGAAGGTGCTCGTGCGGCTCGGGGAAATGGTCATCGACGTCACGCCGCTACGGAGCGCATCCGCGTACCGGCTCGTCTTCGCCGCGCAGACACTCACCGTGCTGACGACGGCGCTCACCAACGTCGCCATCAACCTGCACGTCTACCAGGTGACCGGGTCGTCGGTCCAGGTCGGACTGGTCAGTCTGGTGTTCGGCATCGCGTTGCTCGGCGGGTTGCTCGCGGGCGGGGTGATGGCCGACCGGGTCGACCGGCGCCGCCTCATCCTCACCACGCGGGCGGTCGTCGCGGTCGTGCTCGGCGGGCTGGCGGTCAACGCCGCGATCCCGCACCCGATGCTGTGGTTCGTCTACGTCGCCGCGATCCTCGCCGGCGCGATCAACGGCCTGGGCGGTTCGGCGCTGATGGCGGCGATCCCGTCGCTGGTCAAGCCGGAGCACCTGACCGCGGCCGGCGCCCTGATCACGGTCACCAGCCAGTTCGGCGCGATGGTCGGCCCGACGGTCGCCGGTGTGATCGCGGCCGGTCCCGGCGTCGCCGCGTGCTTCGCGATCGACGCGCTCGGCTACGTCGCCGCGGTCCTGCTCATGTGGCGGCTGCCCGAGCTGCGGGCAGGCAAGCCGGACGAGGACCACCAGCACCCGTTCCACGCGATCGCCGAGGGTTTCCGCTTCCTGCGGCACAACGCGGTCGTACGCGGGCTGCTCGTGATCGACCTGTGGGCGATGCTCTTCGCGATGCCGTACGCGCTCTTCCCGCAGATGGGCACGGAAGTCTTCGGCGGCGGCCCGTCCGCGGTCGGCCTGCTCTACACCGCACCCGCGGTCGGCGCGTTCATCGGCGCGCTGGTCAGCGGCTGGACCGGCCGGATCCGGCACAGCGGCCGCGCGTTGATCGGATCGGTCCTGTTGTGGGGCTTGGGGGTCACGGCGTTCGGCCTGTCCGGCGAGCTGTGGCTGGGGTTGTTGTTCCTGGCGATCGCGGGTGTCGGCGACACGACCTCGGAGATCCTGCGCCGCGCGCTGCTGCAGCACCACACGCCCGACCACCTGCAGGGCCGGGTCAGCAGCCTGTGGCTCGCGCAGGCCACGACGGGCCCGGCCGTCGGCAACGCCGAAGCGGGCCTGGCCGCGCGGCTGCTCGGTCCGGCGGGCGGAATCGTGGCCGGCGGGATCGTGTGCGTGCTCGGCGTCTGCCTGGTCGCGGTGACCATGCCCGGACTGCGCCGGGCCAGCCTGCAAGGAGAACCATGCCACTCGCCGACGTCAACGGCATGAAGATCAACTACGACGACCTCGGCTCGGGCGATCCGGTGGTGCTCGTGATGGGCACCGCGGCGAACGGCCGGGTGTGGCACCTGCACCAGGTGCCCGCGCTCGTCGACGCCGGCTACCGCGCGATCACCTTCGACAACCGCGGGATCTCACCCGCCGAGCCGGGTTTCACGATCGACGACCTGGTCGCCGACACCGCGGGCCTGATCGATCACCTCGGCCTCGGCCCGTGCCGCCTGGTCGGCACGTCGATGGGTGCGCAGGTGGTCACCGAGCTGATGCTCGCGCGCCCCGAACTGGTCAGCCAGGCCGTGCTGATGGCCACCCGGGGCCGTCCGGACGCGATGCGCGCGGCGATGGGCGCGGCGGAGAAGGAGTTGCGGGACAGCGAGATCGCGCTGCCCGCGAAGTACGAGGCCGTCACGCGGGCAGTGCAGAATCTCTCACCCCGCACGCTGAACGACGACGCGGCGGTCGCGGACTGGCTGGACATCTTCGAGATGTCGCCGACCCTGTGGACGCCCGGCCTGCGCGCGCAGCTGGACCTCGACATCACCGAGAGCCGCCTGGACGCCTACCGCGCGATCGACGTCCCCTGCCTGGTCATCGGGTTCGCCGACGACCTCCGCCTGCCCGCGTACCTCGCGCGCGAGGTCGCCGACGCGATCCCGTCCGCGCGGTACCTGGAAATCGCGGACGCCGGGCACTACGGATATCTGGAGCGCCCGGACGTGGTCAACGACGCTCTTGTCACCTTTTTCGCCGCTGGACACTCTTAGTATCGCCTTACTAAGGTAAGCCTCAGTTGACCTGACGGCACTGGAGGCTTGTGGTGACGAACCCCTTCGACGACGACAACGGGCGCTTCTACGCGCTGGTCAACGACGAGGGCCAGTACTCGCTGTGGCCCACCTTCGCCGAGGTGCCCGCGGGCTGGCGGATCGTCTTCGGGGAGGACAGCCGCCAGGCGTGCCTGGACCACATCGAGGCCAACTGGACCGACATGCGACCGCGCAGCCTGGTCGAGAGCGAGTCCTGAGGGTGGCGTCGAGCGTCGAGGACGTCCTCCCGCTCACCCCGTTGCAGCAGGGCATGATCTTCCACGCCCTGCTCGACGAGCGTGCGGACGTCTACACGGTGCAAACCGTCCTGCGGCTGGCCGGCGAGGTCGACGGCGAGCGGCTCCGGGAGGCGGCGGAGCAGCTGGTGCGGCGGCACGCCAACCTGCGGGCCGGGTTCCGCACGCAGGCGTCGGGCCAGTTCGTGCAGGTCGTGCGCCGGTCGGTGCGGGTGCCGTGGCGGGTCGTGGACTGCCCTGGCGATGCGGAGTTCCAGCACCTGCTGGACGACGACCGCGCCGAGCCGTTCGACCTCGCGCGACCGCCGTTGCTGCGATTCACCTTGGTGCGCCGCGGTTCCGAGCACGTGCTCGTGTTGTCGTCGCACCACCTGCTGTGGGACGGCTGGTCGGCGCCGATCCTGGTGCGTGAGCTGCTCTCGTTGTACCGCGGGCAAGCGCTTCCGCCGGTGCGGCCGTTCCGGGACCACCTGACCTGGCTGTCCAAACAGGACACCAAGGCGGCCGAGCAGGCGTGGGCCGGCGCACTCGCGGACCTCGACGGCCCGACGCTCGTGGCCGACGGCTCGTCGGACGGACTGCCGCGGCGGGCCGAGTTCTCGTTGCCGGGGCAGCCGTTGACGCAGGCTGCCCGCGAGTACGGCGTGACCGTGAACGCGCTGGTGCAGTCCGCGTGGGCGCTCGTGCTCGCCGGGCTGACCGGCCGGGACGACGTGGTGTTCGGCGCGACGGTGTCCGGCCGGAACCCGGAGGTGCCGGGCGTCGAGTCGATGGTCGGCATGCTGATCAACACCGTGCCGGTGCGGGTGCGCCTCGCGCCGGACGAGCCGCTGGCCGCGCTGGCCGCGCGGGTGCAGGCCGAGCAGGCGCGGTTGCTGGAGCACCAGCACCTCGGGCTCGCCGACATCCAGCACGCCGCCGGGCAGCCCACGCTGTTCGACACGCTCGTGGTCTTCGAAAGCTATCCGGGCACCGACCTGGCCGGCTCGCCGCTGGCCGGGGTCGAGGTGCGGGACGCCACGCACTACCCGCTCGCGTTGCTGGTCGTGCCGGGCGAGGAGTTCGTGCTGCGCATCGACCACGACCCGGCGCGCTTCGACGACGCCGCGGTCGCCCGCATCGCGGAGCGGGTGCAGGACGTGCTCGGCTGGTTCGTCGCCTCGCCGGGCACGCCGGTCGCGCGGCTCGAACCGCTGCCCGCCGACGAGTGGCAGCAGGTCGTGGTGGAGCCCAACGAAACCGCCGCCGAGGTGCCGGAGACGACACTGCCGGAGCTGTTCGCCGAGCAGGTGGCGCGCACGCCAGACGCGACCGCGGTGGTCTTCGAAGGCGCTGAACTCACGTACGCGGAGCTGGACGCCCGCGCCACCGCGCTGGCGAGGAAACTGGCCGGTGCGGGGGTGGGGCCGGAGCACATCGTCGGGGTGCGGCAGGACCGTTCGCTGGATCTGATCGTCTCGCTGCTGGCGGTGTTGAAGGCGGGCGGGGCGTATCTGCCGCTGGACCCGTCGTATCCCGCGGAGCGGTTGAGCATGATGATCGAGGATGCTCAGCCCACGGTCGTGCTGCCTGCCGAGCTTCAGGATGAAGGGGAGTTGCGGGCGGCGGGGCCGGACAACCCGGCGTACGTCATCTACACCTCGGGTTCGACCGGCCGCCCGAAGGGTGTGGTGGTCAGTCATCGGGCGATCGTGAACCGGCTGTTGTGGATGCAGCACGAGTACCGGCTCACGCCCGAGGACCGGGTGCTGCAGAAGACGCCGTCGTCGTTCGACGTGTCGGTGTGGGAGTTCTTCTGGCCGCTGATCAGCGGCGCGACGCTGGTGTTCGCGAAGCCGGGCGGGCACAAGGACCCGCGTTACCTGGCCGAACTGGTCGAACGCGAGCGCATCACCACCGCGCACTTCGTGCCGTCGATGCTGGCGCAGTACGTCGAGACCGGCCGGGGGCCGCAGCGGATCATCTGCAGCGGCGAGGCCCTGCCGCCGGAGCTGGCGCGGCAGGCGGGTGAATTCGCCCAGGTGCACAACCTCTACGGCCCGACCGAGGCCGCCGTCGACGTCACCTACTGGCCGGTGCCTGCGGATGCCACGACCGTCCCCATCGGACGTCCGGTGTGGAACACGCAGACCTACGTGCTGGACCGGTTCCTGCGGCCGGTGGCGCCGGGCGCGCCGGGCGAGCTGTATCTCGGGGGAGTACAGCTCGCCCGGGGGTACCTCAACCGGCCCGGGCTGACCTCCTCGCGGTTCGTCGCCAACCCGTTCGGCGAGCCCGGCTCGCGGCTCTACCGCACCGGCGACGTCGTGCGGTGGAACGCCGACGGTGCCCTGGAGTACCTGGGCCGCGCCGACGACCAGGTCAAGATCCGCGGCTTCCGCGTCGAGCTGGGCGAGGTCGAGGCGGCCCTGCTCGCGCTGGACGGGGTCGCCGCCGCGGTGGCCACCGTGCACGCCGGCCGTCAGCAGCTGGTCGGGTACGTCGTCGGCGACGGGCTGGACCCGGCGGCGCTGCGGCGGAGCCTCGCCGAGTCGTTGCCCGAACAGCTGGTGCCGTCCGCGATCGTCGTGCTGGACGCGCTGCCGCTCAGCCCGAGCGGCAAGCTGGACCGGCGGGCGCTGCCCGAGCCGCAGCTCGCCGAGACCGGCAGCGCCGACGCCCGCGACCCGCGTGAGGAGATTCTGGCCGAGCTGTTCGCCGAGGTCCTCGGCGTCGACCGGGTCGGTCGCGACGACGACTTCTTCGCACTCGGCGGGCATTCCCTGCTCGCGACCCGCCTGGCCAGCCGGATCCGCCGCACGTTCGGCGTCGACCTGCAGATCCGGGCGATCTTCGACGCGCCCACGGTGGCGCGTCTGGCGCGGCACCTGGACGGCGGCGCCGCGCGCCCGCCGCTGACCCGTCGCGACCACGACGGTCTCGTTCCGCTGTCCCCGGCGCAGCGCAGCCTGTGGTTCCTGCACGAGCTGGACGGCCCGTCGCCGGTCTACAACATCCCGTTCGCCGCGCGGCTGACCGGACCGCTGGACCTGGACGCGCTCGACGCCGCGCTCACCGACGTGGTCAACCGCCACGACACCCTGCGCACCCTGCTCACCGCGGACGGCCAGCACGTGCTGCCGCCGTTCGAGCGGTTCCCCGTGCACCGGCACGACGGCCCGGCCGACGGGTTCGTGGAACGGGCGAGCCGGTACGCGTTCCGCCTCGGCGAGGAGCCGCCGATCCGCGCCGAAGTGCTGACCACTGGCGAGGACGAGCACCTGTTGGTGCTGGTCGTGCACCACGTCGCGGGCGACGAGTGGTCGGCGCGACCGCTGCTGCGTGACCTGGGCGCGGCCTACGCCGCCCGCCGCGCGGGCCGCGCGCCGGAGTGGACACCGCTGCCGGTCCAGTACGCCGACTACACGCGGTGGCTGCAGGACATCCCGGTCGACGACCAGCGCGACTTCTGGCTCAAGCGGCTGGAAGGCCTGCCCGAGGAACTGCCGCTGCCGACGGACCGGCCGCGCCCGCAGCACCCGACGCGCGAGGGCGGCAACGTCACCGTGGAATTCCCCGCCGCGCTGACCGCGTCGCTGGCGAAGCTGGCCCGCAAGCTCGGCGTGACGGACCTGGTGATCGCGCAGGCCGCGACCGCGGTGCTGCTGTCCCGGCTCGGCGCGGGCGAGGACATCCCGCTCGGCACGCCGGTCGCCGGCCGCACCGACGAAGCCCTTGACGACCTGGTCGGCTACTTCGTCAACACGGTCGTGCTGCGCACCGACCTGTCCGGCAACCCGACGTTCCGCGACCTGCTCGCGCGCGTCCGCGAGGCGAACCTGGACGCCTACTCGAACCAGGACCTGCCGTTCGAGCGGGTCGTCGAGGCGGTCAACCCGCCGCGCTCGCCGGGGCGGCACCCGCTGTTCCAGATCATGGTGTCGCACCGCGATCCGGCGACGGCGGAACTGGACCTGCCGGACGTGGTGGCCGAGCCGCTGGAACCCGGGTTCACCGGCGCGAAGTTCGACCTGGCCTTCCACTTCGGCCCGGAAGACTGCCTGATCAGCTACTCCGCCGACCTGTTCGACGAATCGACTGTGGACACGCTCGCGCGCAGGCTGGTGCGGCTGCTGACCGCGCTGGTCGCGAAGCCGGAGCAGCCGGTCGGCCTCGCCGAGATCCTCGGCGACGACGAGCGCGCCCAGCTCGCGGCCTTCAACGACACCGCCGAGGAGCGGCCGCACACGACCTTGACCGAGATGGTCGAGGAGCAGGCCGCCCGCACCCCGGACGCGGTGGCCGTCGAGTTCCACGACCGCAGCCTCACCTACGCCGAGCTGAACGCGAAGGCGAACCACCTGGCCCGGCGCCTCGTCGCGGCCGGGGTCGGGCCGGAGCGGACCGTCGGCATGCACTGGGAGCGGTCGCTTGAGCTGGTCGTCGGCCTGCTCGCGGTCGAGAAGGCCGGTGGCGCGTTCGTGCCGCTGGAACCGTCGTGGCCGGATCGGCGCATCGCCGAGGTGGCGGAGAGCTCCCGGTTCACCGCGATCCTCAGTGGACCGGAGCACGACGGGCCGGTGCGGGAGCTGGGTGTGCCGGTCGTGCACGTCGACCTCGCGGGCGAGGACCCGGAGAACCTCGGCGTGCGGGTGCCGCCGGAAGGCCTGGCCTACGTCATCTACACGTCCGGCTCGACCGGCACGCCGAAGGGCGCGATGATCCGGCACCGCGCGATCACGCACCGCCTGCTGTGGCAGCGCGAGATGCTCGGTTTCGGGCCCGGCGACGCGGCGCTGTTCAAGGCGCCGATGGGCTTCGACATCTCGATCAACGAGGTGTTCCTGCCGCTGGTCACCGGCGGCAAGCTGGTGATCGCCGAACCCCGCGGCGAGCGGGACATCGAGTACCTGCTGGGCCTGATCGAGCGGCACCGGGTGACGTTCACCTACCTGCCGTCGTCGATCCTGGACCTGCTGGTCGGCCTCGACGGGTTCGCCGAGCGGGGCAGGTCGCTCAAGCACGTCTGGTGTGGCGGCGAGGTGCTCACACCCGAGCTGTTCGCCCGGTTCCGCGCGGTCAGCGACGCGATCATGTACCACGGGTACGGCCCGGCTGAGGCGACGATCGGCGTCAGCCACGTCGTCTACCGCGACGCGAGCGCGGTCCGCAAGGCCGTCTCGATCGGGCACCCCAACGGCAACACCCGCCTCTACGTGCTGGACCGGCACCTGCGGCAGGTGCCGGTCGGCGTGCCCGGCGAGCTGTACGCCGGCGGCGTCTACCTGGGCCGCGGCTACATCAACGACCCCAAGCGGACGGCGGACCACTTCGTCGCCGACCCGTTTGGCCCGCCCGGTTCCCGGCTCTACCGCACCGGTGACCTGGCCCGCTGGCAGCCGGACGGCACGCTGGAGTTCCTCGGCCGCGCCGACAACCAGGTCAAGATCCGCGGCATGCGGGTCGAGCTGGAGGAGATCGAGGCGGTCCTGGAGCAGCACGAGGGCGTGCGGCGGGCGGTCGTGCTGGTGCGCGACGAGCCCAAGCGGCTGGTCGGTTACTGCCTCGGATCCGAAGTGGACGGTCTCGGCGATTGGCTGCGCACCCGCCTGCCCGAGCACATGGTGCCGCGCCGGTTCGTGTTCCTCGACGAGTTCCCGCTGATGCCCTCGGGCAAGGTGAACCGCAAGGCGCTGCCCGACCCCGGCCCGGAGCCGACGTCCGGCAGCCGCGCGGCGGAGACCGAGGCCGAGCGGATCCTGTGCCGCGTGATGGCCGAGGTGCTGCGGGTGCCCGAGGTCGGAGCGGAGGACAACTTCTTCGGCCTGGGCGGCGACAGCATCCTGTCCATCCAGTTCGTGAGCAAGGTGCGGGCCGCCGGGCTGCGGATCTCGCCGCGGCAGGTGTTCGAGCACCAGACCGCGGCGGCGCTCGCCCGCGCCGTCGACACCGACCTGGTGGTCCCCGACGAGGACCGCGCGCAGGGGGTCGGCGAGGTGCCGCTCACCCCGGTCATGCGGTGGTGGCGGGAAACCGGTGACCGCACAATGGCCCAGGCCGCGTTGCTGCGGGTGCCGCCCGCGGACGGGCCGAAGATCTTCGCCGGGGTGCTGCAGGACGTGCTCGACCACCACGACCTGCTGCGTGCCCGGTTGCGGGGAGACGTGCTCGACGTCCGCCCGCCGGGCGCGGTGACGGACGTCCTGGAGCACGTTCCCGGGGACACGCCGGTGGCGGAGAAGTACGCCGAGGCGGTCGGCGCGCTCGACCCCGAGGCGGGCGTGCTGGTGCGGGCCGTGTGGTTCGACCACGGGTCCGAGCCCGGCCGGCTGTTGCTCGTGCTGCACCACCTGGTGGTGGACGGGGTGTCGTGGCGCATCCTCGCCGGGGACCTGGCGCAGGCCTGGGAGGCGCGCTCGTCCGGCCATCCGGCCAAGCTCGACCCGGTGCCCACCTCGTTCCGCTGGTGGGCGCGGCACCTTCCTACCGCCAGCGCCGAGCGGTGGAAGTCCTTGCCGCGCACCGGATCGGCGGACGTCCGGCCGGCCCGCACGGCAGGCCGCCGGGAGCTGACGCTCGGCGCGGAACTGGTCGCCGAGGTGCCCGGCAAGTTCCGCACCGGTGTGCAGGAGGTGCTGCTCAGCGCGCTCGCGCACGCCTTCGGCGAGCCGCGGCTTGTCGCGCTGGAGGGCCACGGCCGCGAGGAGCACCTGGTGCCCGGCGCGGACCTGTCCCGCACGGTCGGCTGGTTCACCAGCGTCTACCCGGTCGAACTGCCCGCCGCCGCGACTCCGCCGGAGATCCAGGAGCGGCTGCGGGCGGTGCCGGACAACGGCATCGGGTTCGGCATCCTCCGCTGGCTGCATGGCGAGCTCACCGACGTTCCGGAGCCGGAGGTCGGCTTCAACTACCTCGGCCGGTTCGACGTCAGCGAGGGGTTCTGGGTCCCGGCCGCGGAGCAGTTGCCGGCGCCGGAGGCCCAGCACCGGCCGCTGGAGATCAATGTCGTGACCGAGGACGGTCCGGACGGTACGGTGCTGACCGCGACCTGGTCCTGGACCGACCGGTTCACCGAATCCGAAGTGGACGGCCTGATCGCGAGGTGGCAGGACGCCCTGCACGACCTCACCACCGCCGAGGAGCCGGAGGAGGTCCTGCCGCTGTCCCCGCTGCAGCAGGGCATGCTCTTCCACGCGCTCTACGACGAAAGCGCGGACGACGTCTACACCGTCCAGTTCGTGCTGGGCCTGACCGGCGAGGTCGACGCGGCGCGGCTGCGCCGGGCCGCGCAGGGCCTGCTGGACCGGCACCCGAACCTGCGCGCGGCCTTCGTGCACGACGACGAGCCGAAGCAGGTCATCCGCCGCGAGGCCGAGCTGCCGTGGGCCGAGCTGACGCTCAGCCGCGAGGAGTTCGACGAGTTCCTGGCCAGGGACCGGGCCGAACGGTTCGCGCTCGACGAGCCGCCGCTGCTGCGGATGACGCTGGTGAAGCTGGGCGAGCGGGACCACCGGCTGGTCCTGTCCAACCACCACATCCTGCTCGACGGCTGGTCGCTGCCGCTGCTGGTGCGGGACCTGCTCGCGCTCTACGCCGGCGCCGAGCCGCCGTCGCCGCGGCCCTACCGCGACTACCTGACCTGGCTCGCCGGGCGGGACCGGGACGCCTCCGCCGAGGCGTGGCTGGCCGCGCTGGACGACGTCGAGGAGCCGACGCTGCTGGCCCCGGCCGCGTCGCGGGTGCCGATGCGGCCGGGCAAGCTGCGGCTCGACCTGCCCGCCGAGACCACGGAACGGCTCTACGCGGTCGCCCGGGAGCACGGCCTGACCGTCAACACGGTCGTCCAGGGGCTGTGGGGTCTCGTGCTGGCCCGGCTGACCGGCCGCGACGACGTCCTGTTCGGCGCCACCGTTTCCGGACGACCCGCCGATCTGTCCGGTGTGGACGGCATGGTCGGCCTGTTCATCAACACCGTGCCGGTGCGGGTCCGTCTGCGCGGTTCGCTGCTGGACGTCCTGCGGGGCGTGCAGGACGAGCAGGCGCGGCTGATGGACCACCAGTACCTCGGCCTCACCGACATTCAGCGGGCGGCCGGGCACGGCGATCTGTTCGACACGCTGGTCGTGTTCGAGAGCTACCCGATCGACTCGGACGCGGTGAGCGCGAGCGAGCGGGCCGCCGGGATCACGATCGACCGGGTCGAGGTCGAGGACTCGACGCACTACCCGCTGACCCTGGCGGTCGCCGCCGAGGAGCGGTTGTCGGTCGTCTTCGAGTACCGGCCGGACACGTTCGACGAGGCGTGGGCGGAGTCGCTGAGCGGCTGGTTCCGCCGGGCCGCGGAGGCCTTCGCGGCTGCCCCTGCGCAAAACGTGAGGGGCGTCGACCTGCTCGGCGAGGAGACCCTGGCAGAGCTGCGCCGCATCGGCACCGGCAAGGTCCTGGAGGCTCCGGCGACGACGCTGCCGGAGGTCCTGCGCGACCAGGCGCACGCCACGCCGGACGCCGTGGCGATCGTGGCGGGGGAGACCCGGCTGACCTTCGCCGAGTTCAACGCCCGCGCCAACCAGATCGCGCGGATGCTCATCGAGCAGGGCGTCGGCCCGGAGGACGTGGTGGCGCTGCGCATGCCGGCCGGGCCGGACATGCTGGTCGCGCTGCTGGCGGTGTTCAAGGCGGGCGGCGCGTACCTGCCGCTCGACCCGGACTGGCCTGCCGAGCGGATCGACTTCATGCTCGCCGATGCCGCGCCGAAGCTGGTCCTGACCGAACTGCCGGAAGCGACGGGCTCGACCGACGACCTGCCGCCGCGCGCGAAACCGCAGCACCCGGCCTACGTCATCTACACCTCCGGTTCGACCGGCACGCCGAAGGCCGTCGTGGTGCCGCACAGTTCGATCGCGAACCTGCTGGTCAGCCACCGCACGGACCTGTTCGACCCGGCACGCGAGCGGGTCGGCCGCCCGCTGCGCGTCGCGCACGCGTGGCCGATGGCGTTCGACGCGTCCTGGCAGCCGATGCTGTGGATGTTCGCCGGGCACGAGCTGCACCTGGTGCCGCCGGACACCCGCCGCGACGCGGACCTGCTGCGGGCGTTCCTGCGGGACCACGAGATCGAGTTCGTCGAGCTGTCCCCGTCGCTGCTCGCGCAGGTCGCGACCGAACCGGGCTGGCGCGGCGCGCTCAAGGTGCTCGGCGTCGGCGGCGAGGCGGTGCCCGCGCAGCTGTGGCGGTCGCTGCGGGACGAGCCGGACCTGGCCGTGTGGAACCTCTACGGCCCGACCGAGTGCACTGTGGACTCGGCAGCCTGCGACTTCGACCGCACGGAGAACCCGTGCATCGGCTCGCCGGTCGGCAACGCGCGCGCCTACATCCTCGACCGGCATCTGCGGCCCTGCCCGCCCGGCGTGGAGGGCGAGCTGTACCTGTCCGGCGCCGGTCTCGCCCGCGGCTACCTGCGGCGGCCGGGCACGACGGCCGAACGGTTCGTGGCTGATCCGTTCGGCGAACCCGGCACCCGCATGTACCGCACCGGCGACGTGGCGCGCTGGAACGCCGAGGGGCTGATCGAGCTGCTCGGCCGCGTCGACGACCAGGTCAAGATCCGCGGGTTCCGCATCGAGCCCGGCGAGATCGAGGCCGTGCTGCTGCGGGACGAGCGGGTCGAACGGGCGGTCGTGGTGCCGCGCGAGGACACGCCCGGCGTGAAGCGGCTGGTCGCGTACGTCGTCGCGAGCGGCACGGACGGCCTGCGCGAGCAGGTCGCCGCCGCGCTGCCGGAATACATGGTCCCGGCCGCGATCGTCGCGGTCGACGGCTTCCCGTTGACGCGCAACGACAAGCTCGACGTCAAGGCGCTGCCCGCGCCGGACTACACGAGCACCACGTCCCGGGCGCCCGCGACGGAACTGGAGAAGCGCATCGCCGGCATGTTCGCCGACGTCCTCGGCCTGCCCGAGGTCGGCGCGGACGACAGCTTCTTCGCGCTCGGCGGGGACAGCATCGTGTCGATGCGGCTGGTCAGCAAGGCCCGTGGCGCCGGGCTGGCGTTCACCCCGCGGGACGTGTTCGAGCAACGCACGGTCGCGGCGCTGGCGCAGGTCGCCGGGGAGGCCGTGCACCGTGCGGACGCGGACGCGGGCATCGGCGAGGTCCCGCTGACGCCGATGCTGCACTGGCTCAACCGCAACCAGCCGTACGGTCAGCTCAGCCAGGCCCGGATGCTCTGCACCCCGGCCGGGCTCGACCTGGACCGGCTGCGTGAGCTGGTGCAACTCCTGCTGGACCGGCACGACGTGCTGCGCGCGACCTTCGACGGCACGTTCGTCGTCCGCCCGCGCGGCGCGGTGGACGCAAGCGCTTGCGTCACCCGGATCGACGCCCGCGACTTGGCGTACGGCGACATCGCGGAGCGGCTGCCCAGCCTGATGCGGGAGATCCGGCTCGACCCGCCGTCCGGCGACATGGTGCGGTTCGTCTGGTTCGACACCGGCCCGGACCGCTCCGGCCGCCTGCTGATCGTGCTGCACCACCTCGTCGTGGACGGTGCGTCGTGGGGCGTGCTGGTGCCCGAGCTGGCCGAGTTGTGGGCTGGCCGCGAGCTGCCGCCGGTCGGCACGTCGTACCGGGAGTGGGCGCAGGCGCTGCCCGAGGTGGCGCGGGCCAAGGCGAGCGAGATGCCGCTGTGGCGGGAGATCCTGTCCGGCCCGGACCAGGTGCTCGGCGCCCGCCGCCTCGACCCGGCCACCGACACCCGCGCGTCCATGCGAGCCACGCGGACGTTCCTCGACCCCGCGGTCACCGGCAAGCTGCTCACGGAGGTGCCCGAGCGGCACGGCGTCACGATCAACGACGTCCTGCTGGCCGGGCTCGCGCACGCGGTGTCCCGCTGGCGCGGCGGCGACGACACGTCGCTCCTGCTCGCGCTGGAAGGCCACGGCCGCGAGGAACAGATCGTGCCCGGCGCGGACCTGTCCGGCACGGTCGGCTGGTTCACGAGTGTCTTCCCGGTCCGCGTCGATCCTGGCGACCTCACGCGCGGCGTGCACCAGGGGCTCACGCGGGTGAGCGAGCAGCTCGCCCTGCCGGACAAAGGCATCGGCCACGGCCTGCTGCGGTACCTCAACCCGGACACCGCCGCCGAGCTGGAAGCGCTGCCCGAGCCGCAGCTGGAGTTCAACTACCTCGGCCGCCTCACCGTCGGCGAGCGCGACGGCGAGCCGTGGTCCGGCGCGCCGGAGGTGGGCGCGATGGGCGGCGGCGTGGACGACGACATGCCCGCGCCGTACTGCCTGGTGCTGAACGTGCTGGTCCGCGGCTCGACGCTGGAGGCCGACTGGCAGTGGCCGTCCGCGTTGTTCACCGAAGACCGCATCCATCAGCTGTCCCGCGAGTGGTTCGCCGCGCTGACCCTGATCGCGCAAGGAGGCCCCCGGTGAGTGACCTCGCCGCCCGCAAGCGTGAGCTGCTGCGCCGACGGCTGGCCCAGGCCGGCTTGGCCAGCACGACGTCGATCCCGAAGCGGGACTCCGACGACGACTTGCCGTTGTCGTACGCCCAGTCCCGCATGTGGTTCCTGCAGCAGCTCGACCCGGCGAGCCCGGCCTACAACGTGTGCCTGGCGATCACGCTGCGCGGCGCGCTGGACAAGGCCGCGCTGCACCGGTCGTTCCAGCGGCTCGTGGAGCGGCACGAGATCCTGCGCACCCGGTACGTGGCCGGGCCGGACGGCGAGCCGCGGCAGGTCGTCGACCCGTACGCCGTGGTGACGATGCCGGAGTCGGACCTGCGTGGCCTGTCCGAAGAGGACCGGGACCGGACCGTCCAGCGAGTGGCGCGGGAGGAGTCGGCGCACGCGTTCGACCTCGCCAAGGAGCACTCGCTGCGCCTGCGCCTGCTGCGCCGCGGCGACGAGGACCACGTGCTGGTGCTGACCGTGCACCACATCGCGTGGGACGGCTACACGTTCAACACGCTGTCGCGGGACCTGTCCGCCCTGTACCGGGAGGACACCACCGGGCAACCGTCCGGTTTGGACCCGCTGCCGGTGCAGTACGCCGACTTCGTGGTGTGGCAGCGGAAGACGCTGACGGACGAGAAGCTGGCCGGCGATCTCGACTACTGGCGCCGCGAGCTGACCCCGGCGCCGGAGAACCTGCCGCTGCCCACCGACCTGCCGCGCCCGCCCGCGCGGTCGGACCGCGGGGACCGGCGGTTCCACACCTTCGACCGGGCCGTGACCGACCGGATCGGCGAGTTCGCGCAGGCCCGCGGGGTCACGCCGTTCATGGTGGTGTTCGCCGGGTACGCGGCGCTGCTGTCGCGCTGGACCGGCGCGACGGACGTGCCGATCGGGTCGGCGTCGATGAACCGCGACGCCGGTGAGGTCGAGCGGCTGATCGGCAACTTCGGCAACACGCTCGTGCTGCGGGCCGACCTGTCCGGCGACCCGTCGTTCGCCGAGCTGGTGGACCGGGTGCGGCGCGTGTGCACCGACGGCTACGCGCACCAGGACCTCCCGTTCGACCTGCTCGTCGAGCGGCTGCGGCCGCCGCGCGTGCCGGGCCGGTCGGTGCTCTTCGACGTGATGCTGTTGTTCCTGACCCAGGGGTTGCAGGGCTTCGACCTGCCCGGCGTCGAGGCGAGCTGGGAGACGGTGCACAACGACACCACCCAGTTCGACCTGGCGCTGGAGGCGTTCCTGGTCGACGGCGAGATGCGGGTCGAGGCCACGTACTCGACGGAGCTGTTCACCGCCGCGACCGTCGAGCGGTTCCTGGCGCACCTGGAATCGCTGCTCGCCGCCGCGGTGGGCGCGCCGGACCGGCCGGTGAGCCGGCTGTCGTTCTTCGAGGACACTGCCCTGATCGGCGACGCGCGCGAGGTGCCGGAGACGACGCTGCCGGAGCTGTTCGCCGAGCAGGTGGCCCGCACGCCGGACGCGACCGCGGTGGTCTACGAGGGCGTCGCGCTGACCTACGCCGAGCTGGACGCCCGCGCCACTGAGCTGGCGCGGCGGTTGGCGGGCGCGGGGGTGGGGCCGGAGCACATCGTCGGGGTGCGGCAGGACCGTTCGCTGGATCTGATCGTCTCGCTGCTGGCGGTGTTGAAGGCGGGTGGTGCCTACCTGCCGCTGGATCCGTCGTATCCCGCCGAGCGGTTGAGCATGATGATCGAGGATGCTCAGCCCACGGTCGTGCTGCCCGCCGAGCTCCATGATGAAGGGGAGTTGCGGGCGGCGGGGCCGGACAACCCGGCGTACGTCATCTACACCTCGGGTTCGACCGGCCGCCCGAAGGGTGTGGTGGTCTCGCACCGGGCGATCGTGAACCGTCTGTTGTGGATGCAGCACGAGTACGGTCTGACGGCCGAGGATCGGGTGCTGCAGAAGACGCCGTCGAGCTTCGATGTCTCGGTGTGGGAGTTCTTCTGGCCGCTGATCACCGGCGCGACGCTGGTGTTCGCCAAGCCGGGCGGGCACAAGGACCCGCGTTACCTGAGCGAACTGAGCGCGCGGGAGCGGGTCACCACCGTCCACTTCGTCCCGTCGATGCTGCGGGCGTTCGTCGAGTCGGGCGCGCGGCCGAGCACGCTGCGCCGCGTGATCTGCAGTGGCGAGGCGCTGCCGTCGGACCTCGCGCGCGAACTGCCGCACGTGCACAACCTGTACGGCCCCACCGAAGCCGCGGTCGACGTGAGCCACTGGCCCGTGACCGAGGGCGCCGGCACCGGGACCGTGCCGATCGGGCGGCCGGTGTGGAACACGCAACTGCACGTGCTGGACCGGCACCTGCAGCCGGTCGCGCCCGGCGCCGTCGGCGAGCTGTACCTGGGCGGGGTCCAGCTCGCGCGGGGCTACCTGAACCGGCCCGGGCTCACTGCGTCGCGGTTCGTGGCCGGGCCAAACGGGGAGCGGCTGTACCGCACCGGCGACCTGGTGCGCCGCACCGGCGACGCCCTGGAGTTCCTCGGCCGCGCCGACGACCAGGTCAAGATCCGCGGGTTCCGCGTCGAACTGGGCGAGGTCGAGGCCGCGCTGACCGCGTTGCCCGAGGTCGTCAGCGCCGGTGTGGTCGCGCGGCCGGAGCGGCAGCAGCTCCTCGGCTACGTGGTCGCCAAGCCGGGCACGGACGCGGCCGGCATCCGGCGGCAGCTCGGCGCCACGCTGCCCGAGCACCTGGTGCCGTCGGTCATCACGTTCCTCGACGAGCTGCCGCTGAGCCCGAGCGGCAAGCTGGACCGCAAGGCGCTGCCCGAGCCGGAGGCGGCGACCGCGGTCGCGGAGCCGGAAACCGAGCGCGAGCGGGCGCTGGCCGCGTTGTTCGCGGACTTGCTCGGCGTCGAGCGCGTCGGCCGGGACGACGACTTCTTCGCCCTCGGCGGGCATTCCCTGCTGGCGACCAAGCTCGTCGGCCGCATCCGCGCGGACCTCGGCGTCGACCTGGCGATCGGCACCGTCTTCGACGCGCCGACCGTCGCCCGCCTGGCCACGGCGCTCGACGGCGGCACGCAGAAACGGCCGGCGATCACGCCGATGCCGCGCCCGCGCCGCATCCCGCTGTCGTCGGCGCAGCAGCGGTTGTGGTTCCTGTACCGGCTGGAAGGCCCGAGCGCGACCTACAACGTGCCGTTCGCGGTGCGCCTGGACGGCCCGCTCGACGTGGACGCGCTGCGGGCGGCGCTCGCCGACGTCGTGAGCAGGCACGAGGTGCTGCGCACGATCTATCCCGAGTTCGAGGGCAGGCCCTACCAGCAGGTCCTCGACACGATCCCGCCGCTGATCGTCGGCGACGGCTCGCCACGCGAGGCCGCGCAACGGGAGTTCGAGCTGGACCGCGAGCCGCCGTTCGAGGCGCGGCTGTTCCGCGACGGCGACTCGCACGTGCTGTCCCTGCTGACGCACCACATCGCGAGCGATGGCTGGTCCGCCGAGCGGCTGCTGGCCGACCTGACCACCGCGTACACCGCCCGCCTGCAGGGCCGCGGCCCAGGCTGGGCGCCGCTGCCGGTGCAGTACGCGGACTACGCGCTCTGGCAGCGGGACCTGCTGGGCAACGACGCCGACCCGAACAGCCTCGCGTCCACCCAGCTCGCCTACTGGACGCGGCAGCTCGCCGACCTGCCGGAGGAGATCAGCCTGCCGGCCGACCGGCCACGTCCGGCCGATCCGTCGTTCCGCGGGGACGCGGTGCGTTTCCAGCTGCCGCCGGAGACGCACCGGGCGCTGGCGGAGCTGGCACGGCAGACCGGCGCCACGACGTTCATGGTCGTCCAGGCCGCCGTCGTCGCGCTGCTCGGCCAGATGGGCGCGGGGGAGGACGTGCCGATCGGCGCGCCGGTCGCCGGCCGCACCGACGACGCCCTGGACGGCCTGGTCGGGTTCTTCGTCAACAACCTCGTGCTGCGCACGGACCTGACCGGCGACCCGACGTTCCGGCAGCTCGTCGAGCGGGTGCGGCGCACCGACCTGGACGCGTTCGCGCATCAGGACCTGCCGTTCGAGCGGCTGGTCGAGGCGCTGAACCCGGCCCGGTCGATGGGGCGGCACCCGCTGTTCCAGGTCATGCTGGCCTACCAGCGCGCGCCCGGCGGGCCGGTGCCGTTCGGGCACGCGTCGCTGCGGGAGGAGCACGTCGACTTCTACGCGGCGCGGCTCGACCTGTCGTTCCACCTGTTCGAGCAGGATGCGGGCATCGACGGCTGGCTCGTCTACAGCGAAGACCTCTTCGACCGGTCCACTGTGGACGACCTGGTGGCCCGGTTCACGCGGCTGGTCGGCGATCTGCTGGCGGACCCGGACCGGCGGCTCTCGGCCACGTCGGTGCTCACGCCCGAGGACGTGCTCCCCGCCGGTGAGACGCGTGAGGTTCCTCCGGCGACCTTGGCGGAGCTGTTCGCCGCCCAGGTGGCTCGTACGCCGGATGCCACCGCGGTGGTCTTCGAGGGCGAGTCCCTGACCTACGCCGAGCTGGATGCCCGTGCGAGCGCGCTGGCGCGGCGGCTGGCGGGTGCGGGTGTGGGGCCGGAGCACATCGTCGGGGTGCGGCAGGATCGTTCGCTCGACCTGATCGTCTCCCTGCTGGCGGTGCACAAGGCGGGCGGTGCCTACCTGCCGCTGGACCCGTCGTACCCGGCGGAGCGGCTGAGCATGATGATCGAGGACGCCCAGCCCACCGTGGTTCTTCCCGCCTCCTTGGAAGGTGAGGGGGAGCTGCGCCCGGCGGGGCCGGATCACCCGGCCTACGTCATCTACACCTCGGGCTCCACCGGCAGGCCCAAGGGCGTCGTGGTCAGCCACCGCGCGATCGTGAACCGTCTGTTGTGGATGCAGCACGAGTACCGGCTCACGCCGGAGGACCGGGTGCTGCAGAAGACTCCGTCGAGCTTCGACGTGTCGGTGTGGGAGTTCTTCTGGCCGCTGATCACCGGCGCGACGCTGGTGTTCGCCAGGCCGGACGGGCACAAGGACCCGGAGTACCTGGCCGGCCTCATCGCCCGCGAGCGGATCACCACCGCACACTTCGTGCCGTCGATGCTGCGGGCGTTCGTCTCCTCGGGCGGCGACCTGTCGGTGCTGACGCGGGTGATCTGCAGCGGCGAGGCCCTGCCGTCCGATCTGGCGGGCCCGAACGTGCACAACCTCTACGGCCCCACCGAAGCCGCGGTCGACGTCACCTACTGGCCGTGCGCAGACGGCGCGGGCGAGGGCACGGTGCCGATCGGGCGGCCGGTGTGGAACACGCAGGTCCACGTGCTCGACCGGTACCTGCGGCCGGTGCCGCCGGGCGTCACCGGCGAGCTGTACCTGGGCGGCGTCCAGCTGGCCCGCGGCTACCTGAACCGGCCGGGGCTCACGGCTTCCAGGTTCGTGGCCGCGCCGAACGGGGAACGGCTCTACCGGACCGGGGACCTGGTGCGGCACCGCGACGGCGTGCTCGAGTTCCTCGGCCGCGCCGACGACCAGGTCAAGCTGCGGGGGTTCCGGATCGAGCTGGGCGAGGTCGAGGTCGCGCTCACCCGGGCCGGCGCGCGCAGCGCCGTCGCGGTGGTGCGCGACGACCGCCTGATCGCCTACGTCCTCGGCGAAGCCGACGCGAACAGCCTGGCCCGCGAACTGCCCGACCACATGATCCCGTCCGCGATCGTCCAGCTGGACGAGTTCCCGCTGACGCCCAGCGGCAAGCTCGACCGCAAGGTCCTGCCCGCGCCCGACTTCGCCGCGCTGGCGGGCAAGGCCGAGCCCGCGACCGAGCGGGAAGCGTTGCTGTGCAAGCTGTTCGCCGAGATCCTCGGCCTGGCCGAGGTCGGAGCGCAGGACAGCTTCTTCGCCCTCGGCGGCGACAGCATCGTGTCCGTCCAGCTGGTCAGCCGGGCCCGCAAGGCGGGGTTGACGATCACCCCGCGGCAGGTGTTCGAACAGCGCACCCCGGCCGGGATCGCCGCGGTCGCCGGAGCCGCCGTCACGGAGGCCGACGACGGCACCGGCCGCATCGAGCCGACCCCGATCATGCGCTGGAGCGAACGCGGCCTCGCGCAGGCGATGCTCCTGGTCGCCCCCGACGGCCTGACCCGCGACGGCCTGGTCCGGGTGGTGCAGGCGATCCTCGACCGGCACGACGTGCTCCGCGCCCGCTGGGACGGCGCGCTGGTGGTCCCGGCCGAATCCTTCGACGCGGCCGAGATCGTCCGGGATGCCACCGGCGAGCTGGACGCGGAGCTGCGGGCCGCGCGTGAGCGGCTGACCGACGAGCGGATGCTGCAGGTGGTCCGCTTCCCCGACCGGGTGCTGATCGTCGCCGACCACCTCGTCGTGGACGGCGTCTCGTGGCGGATCATCATGGACGATCTCGCCGAAGCCTGGGCAGGCAAGGAACTCGTGCGCACCGGCACGTCGTTCCGGCGCTGGAGCGAACTGCTCGCCGCGCAGGACCGCAGCGCGGAAACCGGACTGTGGCGCGAAATCCTGGACGGCGCCGACCCGGTGCTCGAACCCGGCGGCGAACGGCACGAGACCGGGTTCACCGTGCCGCTGCCCGAGAGCGCCGAACAGGCCGGGGTGCAGGAACTGCTGATCAGCGCGTTCGCCGAGGCGCTGGAAACCTGGCGTGGTCGCGGCGACGCGGTGATCGCGGTCGAGGGGCACGGCCGGGAGGAACAGCTCGGGGCTGACCTGTCGGCCACGGTCGGCTGGTTCACCACGATCTTCCCGCTCCGGCTGCGGCCGGGCACGCGGCTGCGGGACGTGCGTGAGCAGCTGGACAGCCTGCCCGACCACGGCCTCGGCTACGGGCTGCTCCGCCCGCTGGGCCTGCCGGAGCCGACGATCGTCGTCAACTACCTCGGCCGCCTGCCGAGCGGGACGGGCGAGCCGTGGTCGGTCGCGCCGGAGGCCCCGATGCTGCGGGTGCCGCCGCGCACCGCGCAGTGGGCGATGGAGGTCAACGCGGTCAGCGTGGACGGGCAGTTGCGCGTCGCGATCACCGGGCCCGCGGTGCCCGAGCTGACCGAGCTGTTCCGCAAGGCGCTGAGCAGCGCGCCGACCGCGGCGGACACCGCGCTGGCGGACGTTTCCGAAGAAGACATCGACGAGTTCGAAGAGGAGCTGGGCACGTGGTGAGTCAGCAGCCGACGGTGGGAGAGCTCCTGCGCGAGGTCACCGACCTGCTGGGGCCCGAGGCGGCGGAGCTGTCCGAGAACGACAGCCTCATCGAGTGGGGCCTCGACTCGATCCAGCTCATGCAGGTCGCGAACAAGTGGCGCAAGCAGGGCATCAAGGTCGGCTTCGCCAAGCTGGCCAAGAAACCGACCCTGGCCGGGTGGCGGGAGATCCTGGCCACCGCGGCCGGGGTCGCGCCCGAGCCCGAGGTGACCGTCGAGGTCGACGAGACCGAGCCCTTCCCGCTCGCGTTGATGCAGCACGCGTACTGGATCGGCCGCGACGAGGAGACCACGCTCGGCTCGGTCGCCGCGCACCTCTACGTCGAGTTCGACGGCCCGGACCTGGACCCGCAACGCCTCGACGTGGCGGTGCGGAAGCTCGTGGCCCGGCACGGGATGCTGCGCGCCGCCTTCCTCGACGACGGCCGCCAGCGGATCCTGCCCGAGCGCGCCCAGCCGTCGCTGCTGGTGCACGACCTGCGTGACCTGGACGAAGACGCCGAGCAGCGTCGCCTTGCCGATCTGCGGGACGCGTCTTCGCACGCGCGTCTGGACGTGGCGAACGGCGAGGTGTTCAAGATCCAGCTCAGCCGCCGTCCCGGTGACCGGGCGCGGCTGCACGTCGACGTGGACATGCTCGCCGCGGACGCGTTGAGCTACCGCGTCCTGCTGTCGGACCTGGCGCGGTTCTACGACGAGCCGGACGCCGAGCCGGAGCCGATCAACTACAGCTACCCGCGCTACCTGGCCGAACGTGAGGTGACCCGCCAGGCCGAGCAGGAAAAGGCCCGCGAGTGGTGGCAGCAGCGGGTTCCCGAGCTGCCCGGCGCGCCCGACCTGCCGCTGGTGCCGGAAACCGAGCGCGCCGACGCCACCCGCGTCACCCGTCGGCACCACTGGCTGGCGCCGGAGGACCGCAAGCGCCTCGGCGCCCGCGCACACGAACACGGGCTGACCCCGGCGATGGTGGTCGCGGCCGCGTTCGCGGAGACCCTGTCGTCGTGGAGCGCGCAGCCGCGGTTCCTGATGAACCTGCCGATGTTCGACCGGCAGAGCACCCACCCGGACGTCGACAAGCTGGTCGGCGACTTCACCAGCTCGGTGCTGCTGGAAGTCGATTTCTCGACGGAGGCGTCCTTCGTGGAGCACGCGAAGGCGTTGCAGGACCGGATGCACGCCGACGCCGAGCACGCCGCGTACTCGGGTGTCGAGGTGCTGCGGGACCTGTCCCGGCACCACGGTGAGCAGGTGCTCGCGCCGGTGGTGTTCACCAGTGCGCTCAACCTGGGCGAGCTGTTCGACGCACGCGTGCGGCGCTGCTTCGGCGAGGCGGTGTGGATCATCTCGCAGGGCCCGCAGGTGCTGCTGGACGCGCAGGTCACCGAGGTCAACGAGGGCCTGCTGATCAACTGGGACGTGCGGGAGCACGCGTTCCCGGCCGGGATGATCGACGCGATGTTCGCCGCGTTCCAGGACCTGATCACGCGGCTCGGGCAGCGGGACGACGCGTGGGAGCAGCCGGTCGGCGGCACGTTGCCGCGGGAGCAGGCCGAGGTGCGGGCGCGGGTCAACGCGACGCAGGGGCCGCGCAGCGGGCGGTTGCTGCAGGACGGGTTCTTCGAGCGTGCCGTCGCGCAGCCCGACGCGCCGGCGCTGCTGTGGGGCGCCGATGGGGTGCTCAGCTACGGCGCTTTGCGTGACCGCGCGCTGCGGATCGCGAAGTCGTTGCAGGACAAGGGTGTCGCGCCCGGTGACCTGGTCGGCGTGAGCCTGCCGAAGGGCCCGGACCAGATCGCGGCGGTGCTCGGTGTGCTGGCCGCGGGCGCCGGGTACGTTCCGATCGGTGTCGACCAGCCGGCGGCGCGGGCGGAGCGGATCCGGCGGATCGCCGGGTTCTCGCACGTGCTGACGTCCGCGGAGGAGGCGGCCGAGCCGCTCGCCGAACCGGTGCGGGTGGACGAGGAGCAGATCGCGTACGTGCTGTTCACGTCCGGTTCGACGGGGGAGCCGAAGGGCGTGGAGGTGCCGCACCGGGCGGCGATGAACACGATCGACGACCTCAACGAGAGGTTCTCGGTGGGGGCCGACGACCGGTGCCTCGCGGTGTCCGCGCTGGACTTCGACCTGTCGGTGTACGACGTCTTCGGCCTGCTGTCCGCGGGCGGCGCGGTCGTGCTGGTCGAGGAGGGCGACCGCAAGGAGGCGCGGCAGTGGGTCGAGCTGGCCGCGTCGCGCCGCGTCACCCTGGTCAACTGCGTGCCTGCGTTGCTGGACATGCTGTTGTCCGCGGCCCGGCCGGGGGAGTTGAGCGGGTTGCGGACGGTGCTGCTGGGCGGTGACTGGGTGGGCACGGACCTGCCCGGCCGGGTGGCGGAGCAGGCGCCGCGGTGCCGGTTCGCCGGGCTCGGCGGCACCACGGAGACGGCGATCCATTCGACGGTGTGCGAGGTGCACGGGGTGCCGTCGTCGTGGCGTTCGGTGCCGTACGGGACGCCGCTGCGCAACGTCGTGTGCCGCGTGGTGGACGTGCGCGGCCGGGACTGCCCGGACTGGGTCGCCGGGGAGCTGTGGATCGGCGGCGACGGGGTCGCCCACGGGTACCGGGCGGACCCGGAGCGGACCGCGGACCGGTTCGTGGAGCACGAGGGCCGCCGCTGGTACCGCACGGGTGATTTGGCGCGGTACTGGCCGGACGGCACGCTGGAGTTCCTGGGGCGCCGGGACTTCCAGGTGAAGGTGCGCGGTGTGCGGATCGAGCTGGGCGAGGTCGAGGCGGCGCTGGCCGAGTTCCCCGGGGTGCACCGGGGCGTCGCGGGGGTGGCGGGCAACCAGCTCGTGGCCGCCGTCGGGGGTGCGGTGGACGGCGACGAGGTCCGGGAGTTCGTCCAGACGTTGTTGCCGCCGCACATGGTCCCGGCGCGCGTGGTGGTGCTGGACGCCCTGCCGCTGACGGCGAACGGCAAGGTGGACCGCCGCGCGGTGGCGGTGCACTGGCAGGCGTCGGCGGACAGTTATGTCGCGCCGGAGACTCCGTTGGAGCAGGTGCTGGCCAAGGTGTGGGCCGAGGTGCTCGGAGTGGAACGCGTCGGCCGCGACGACCCGTTCTTCGCGCTCGGCGGAGACTCCGTGCTGGCGACGATGATCGTCGGCCGCCTGCGGGAGGCGCTGGACACGACCGAGGTGACGGTGCGGACGCTGTTCTCGGCGCTGACGGTGGGCGCGATGGCGGCGCGCCTGGTGGCCGACCAGTCGGTGCCCGGGCGACTGGAGCAGGTGGCGGAGATCTACCTGGAGGTGGACGCACTCTCCGAGGAGGACTTGAACGCACAGTTGTGATTCGGGCCTGGGCGGCTGGCTGCACGACGTGAGCCGGCAACGCAAAGCACCCACCCGGCCGTCCAGCCCTCCCCCGCTCCCCGATCCACAGCCCAGTTCTGCGGCCGACCAGGGGTTGTCAAGGTACTCTTTCCAGCCTTGACAACCCCTGCTCGGCCGTAGAAACAATGAAAAATCGGGGCGGCGGCTCAATCGGGGCGTAGCGAAGCGAAGCCGGCGCCGTTCAAATACCCGCGTAGCGGCAACGCAAAAAGAGCCCTCCCCGCCAAAGCGAGGAGGGCTCCTTCAGGCCAACATCAACCCAACTTAGCCAACCCGGGCTTCAACTTCTCCAGCACCCAAGGAATGTCCAGCACGGTAGGAGCACGCAGCGCCGAGATCGTCTCCATGTCCACCACCAGGTAGTTGCCGGCCTTGATGGGGGCCACCAGCTGGTTGCTCTCGAACGCCGTCCGGTAGTCGGGCGAGGTGTAGGCGACGATCACCAGGTCCGCGGCGAGCTTGTCGTACTGCTCCGGGGTCAGCGAGCCGGTCGGGCTGCCCGCGTCGGTCTGCGCGGCGTCCGTCACCGTCGGGCTCAGCTTCAGTCCGAGCGACTCCACGAGCTGCACCGCGAAGTCCTTCTGCGACACCAGCGTGAACATCTTGCCCGCGGTGTTGCCGACGGACGCGGTGAATGTCTTGCCGGCCGCGTTCGGGTACTGCGCCTTCAGCTGGTCGATCGCGCCCTGGGTGCTCGTCTCGACCTGCTTGGCGTCGGCGGTCTTGCCGAGCGCCTGCGCGACCACGTTGAGGTGTTCCTGCCAGCTCTGTGAACCCCACTCGGTCGCGTAGCCGACCGTCGGCGCGATCCGGGACAGGTTCGCGTACTCCTCTTCGAGACCGTAGTCCGCGGTCGCCAGGATCAGGTCCGGCGTGAGCGCCCCGACCTGCTCGGCGTTGACACCGCTCGCCGCGTTGACGATCTGCGTCTTGGCCGGGTCGACTTTGCCCTGCAGCCAGGACGGCACACCGTCCATCCCGGACTTGTTGAAGAACGCGACCGGCGTGACGCCGAGCGCGACGGCCGCGTCGAGGTCGTCGGTCGACGTGCCGATCACGACGACGCGCTGCGGCGCCTTCTCGATCGTCGTGGTGCCGAACTTGTGCGTGATGCTCACCGGGAAGGCCGACGCGTCGGCGCTCGCTGAGGACGCCGACTGCGTCGACGAATCCTGCACATTGCCACACGCCACGAGCCCGAGGCCGAGCACACCCGCGACCGAAGCGGCCACGAGTGAGCGGAGTCCGGGCAGGCGAACCCTGCGAGACATGGCAACACCCTTTCGAAGGAACTGCGACAAATTGCGCCAAGTCAAGCAAGGCTAACCTAAGGAATCAACCCCGCAGTGTGCGACGCGGATCACCCCCGAACGCCGTTCACCCAGCTAGACGCAGGTCCCAGCCCTCCGGCAGCCCCCGAACCTTGGCCACTTCGTGATCTGCCTCGACGTGCACGGTCAGCTCACCGAGCCGCAGGTCCGACAACCGCACCCGCCCCCACTGCCCCGGCAGGTGCGGGCGGACCACCAGCCGCTGCTGCGGCACGTGTGGTTCGAGCCCGAGGAACGACCGCACCAGCAGCAACGGCGCCGCGCTCGCCCAGGCCTGCGGCGAACACGACGTCGGGTAGGGGATCGGCGGGCTGAACTCCGACCGCGAGAACCCGCAGAACAGCTCGGGCAGCCGCCCGCCGAACGAGGCCGCCGCGTCGAGCAGCCCGGTCGCCAGCCGCTGCGCCAGGTCCACCGCGCCCGGCAGGTGCGCGTACCGCAGCAGCCCGGCCACCGCGATCGCCGTGTCGTGCGGCCACACCGAGCCGTTGTGGTAGCTCATCGGGTTGTACGCGCCCATCGCCGAGGACAGCGTCCGCAGCCCGTAGCCGCTGTCCATCTCCGGGCGGCTGAGCCGCTCGATCAGCACCGCGGCGTGCTCGTCGGTCGCGATGCCGGACCACAGGCAGTGCGCGGCGTTGCTGGTCAGCGCGTCCAGCGGCTGCTTGCGCCCGTCCAGCGCGACGGCGTACCAGCCCTGCTCCGGCAGCCAGAACGCCTCGGCGAACCGCTCCCGCAACCGCTCGGCCCGCTCCCGGCAGCGCGCCGAGGTGGCCGGGTCGTTGAACGCGTCGGCCAGTTCGGCGCGCGCCAGCCAGGCCGCGTAGGCGTAGCCCTGCACCTCGCACAACGCGATCGGCGTGGTCGCCAGCCGCCCCGCCGCGTCGTTGATGCCGTCGAAGCTGTCCTTCCAGCCCTGGTTGAGCAGTCCCCGGTCGGTCGCGCGCCGGTACTCGACGAACCCGTCGCCGTCGCGGTCGCCGTAGCGCTCCAGCCACTCCAGCGCCGCGTCGGCGGCCGGGAGCAGTGCCCGCACCGCCGTCTCGCCCGCGCCCCAGCGCCAGCACTCGGCCAGCAGCATGACGAACAGCGGCGACGCGTCCACCGTGCCGTAGTAGTGGCTGCCGCCGAGCACCTGATCGCTGTCCGGCCCGAGCCGCAGCTCGTGCAGGATCCGGCCGGGTTCCTCCTCGGTCAGCGGGTCGACGCGCTTGCCCTGCAGCTCCGCCAGCGTCTCCAGCGTGCCCAGCGCGAGACCGACGTCCAGCGGCAGCGCCATCCACGCGGTGAGCAGGCTGTCCCGGCCGAACAACGTCATGAACCAGGGCGCGCCCGCCGCGACGAACGGCCGTCCGTCCTGGCTGCTGTCGTGGATCTGCAACGCCCCGAGGTCGCTTTCGGTGCGCTGCAGCACCTGCGTGAGCACCGGGTCGTCGGCCGCGATCATCGTGCTCACGTCGCGCCACGCGCGGATCTTGCGCGCCGGGCCGCTCGCCTCGACCTCCTCGCCCCGGTCGAACTGCGGCCGCACCCGCCGGTTCCCGACGGTCGGCTGCACCACGATCTCGGTCGACCACTCGCCGCGGGCGGGCACGACGACCCGCCAGTTCAGCACGCCGGGCGCGGCCAGCGGGTCCGCGGTGGCGCTCACCGACAGGCCGCGCGAGCCGTCGGTCCGGTCGCGCAGCAACAGTTCCGAGCCGGCCACGGTGGCGTCCGCCCCGCCGTGCGCGGGGCGGCCCTCCTTGACCGCGAACAGGTCCGAGAAGTCCGCGTCGACGTGCAGGGTCAGCGTCGCGACGGTGTTCTCCCGCCCCAGGTTCCGCAGCGTGATCGTCTCCCGCAGGCCGTCGCCGACCAGCCGCTCCCGCACCAGCAGCAGCGTGCTGTCAGCCTGGCCCGGCTTGGGGTTGCGGCGCAGCACGAACTGCGCCGCGAAGGCCTCCGGCGAGATGACCGACAGCGGGTGCGGCGACTGTCCGTCCAGCCGCAGTTCCCACCGCGAGATCAGCCGCGCGTCCCGGAAGAACAGGCCGTGCGAGGTGCCCGGCTGGATGTCGCCATTCGTGCCGGACAGGCAGAACGTGCTGCCTTCGACGAGCGTGACCGTGCCGCCCGCGCTGGTCACGGGCACCGGCTCGCCCGCGTTGAACGCCTCCGGCGTCATGGCCGTCCTCCGGATGGCTGCAGGGTGGGGCCGTCGTTGTCCATCTGGTCGTAGGCGCGGTCGAGCGCCGAGTCGAGGGCGGCGTAGTCGCGCCGCAGCCTGCTGACCTCGACCGCCCGGCGGTACGCGGCCTCGTAACCGGCGCCCAGCCCGCCGACGTCGAAGCGCTCGGCGACGTGCGCGCGGCACTTGGCCGGGTCGAGGTGGCGGACGTCGTGCAGGGCCTGCACCAGGTCGGCCGGGTCGTCGCGCACCAGGCCGGTGACGCCGTCGACGACGACCTCCGGCACCGCGCCGGACCGCAACGCCACCACCGGCGTGCCGCACGCCATCGCCTCGATCATGACCATCCCGAACGGCTCCTCCCACTGGATGGGGAAGAGCAGGCAGCGGGCCTTGGCGAGCAGCTCACGCTTCGCGGTCGCGTCGGCGACGCCGAACACGTGGTCGTTCTCGGTCAGGCGCGGCCGGACCTCCCGCTCGAAGTACTCCTTCTCGATCGGCTCGGCGCACTTGCCGGCCAGGACCAGCCGCAGCCCGGCCCGGTGCGCGGCCTCCAGCGCCAGGTGCGGCGCCTTGTCCGGGTGGAACCGGCCGAGGAACAACGCGTAGTCGTCCTTTTCGGACTCGAACGGCCAGTCCGCCAGCCGCAGTGCGTTGTGGACGGTGCCGATCCAGTTCAGGCCGGGCGCCAGCTCGCGCTGCCGGTCGCTGATCGCCACCAGGTGCACGTCGTCGCCCAGTTCAGTGTAGTAGCGCGCCATGTCCTCGCCGACCGGGCCGTGCACGGTCACCACGGTCGGCACGCCGTAGGCGGGGGCGTTGAGCGGGCCGGCCAGCGAGTGGTCGTGCACCACGTCGACGCCCTCGGTCGCCGCGAGCCGCTGCACGGCCCGGCGCGCGGCGATGGCGTGCATGACCTCCGGGTAGGGCTCGCCGAGCAGCTCCGGCACGGTGCGGTCCCAGACCGGGACGAACCGCGCCTTCGTGCCGGGACGCCCCGCGCCGATCAGGGTGACGTGGTGCCCGCGGTCGACGAGGGCGTCCGCGAGGTCGGCCACCACCGCCTCCACCCCGCCGTAGGCCTTCGGAGGAACGTCGAAGTAGGGCGGGGCGACCATCGCCACGCGGAGCGGGCGGTCGGGATCGTCCCGTCGCACGGCGGCGTGCGAAACAGATCGGGCTTTCCACGCGGGGCGGTGCGCGCTGCTCAAGCTGCCTCCTCGGACCGTCTATGCAATTAGCACTCTCCTCCTAAGAGTGCTAATACAGCGGTGATCGCCTCGGCAAGCTCCGGGCGGGGGAGATCTGTGTCACACGGTGATCCGCCGTGCCGCCACGACGCCCGCGAGGCCGAGTGCCGCGGTGCCGGCGAAGACCGCGAGGAACGCCGCCGGTGCCGCGCCCTGGGCGGCGATGAGCGTGCCGCCGAGTCCACTCGCGACAGCGGTGGCGAGGGTCTGCGCCAGCTGGAGCGCCGCGCTGACCGAGCCCTGCTGCCCGTCCGGGGCGCGGCCGAGGGTTTCGGTGGTGGCGGCGTTGAACGCGACACCCATGCCTGCCCCACCGATCACCCAGCCGAGCACCGCGACCAGCCCGGGGCCGACGAGCACGCCGTAGGCCAGCACCGCCACCCCGGCCACCAGGACCGCGAAACCCAGAGCCACCGCCACCCGCCGGTTGCGGTCCCACTTCGCCTGCGCCGCCGATCCGGCCACCCAGCTCAGCGCCCCGGCCGACAGCCCCAGCCCGGCCTCGAACGCGCTCACGTGCCGCAGTTCGGTCAGCCCCAGCGGCAGGAACGCCTCGGTACCGAAGTACACCGCGCACAGCAGGAACCGCACGACCACCCCGGCCGGCACCCCGCGCCGGACGACGAGCGTCCCGGCCGGGGTGACCTGCCGCAGCGCCAGCACGGCGAGGACGAACCCGGCGGCGGCGAGCGGAACCAGCACCGCGACCGTGTGGAGTGCCAATGCGGCCAACAGGATCGCGGTGCCTGCGGTGAGCGCGACGCTGCTGACGAGCGGCCGCCACCGAGAGGACTCCGAGGTTGTGGCGGCCGGCCGTGCCAGTCCGGGGAGCGTGCACCAAGCCGCGACCCCGGTGAGCGGGATCATGGCGAGGAACACCCACCGCCAGCCCGCCGAGCTCGCCACCGCCGCCGCGACGACCGGCCCGACCAGCGACGGGATCGTCCAGGCCGAGGACAGCAGTGCGAACATGCGCGCGCGCAACCGTTCGGGGTAGACCAGCCCGATCAGCGTGTAGGCCATCGCCATCACCGCGCCGACCCCGAGGCCCTGCGTGAACCGGCCGAGCAGGAACAGCGGCCACGACGGGGCGAGACCGGCCAGCGCGCTGCCCAGTGCGAACGCGACCAGCCCGGCGGCCAGCGGACGGGCCGCTCCACCCCGGTCGGCGGCGTGACCGGCGAGGACGGTGCCGACGATGTTGGCGAGCATCAGCGCGGCCAGCGCCCAGCCGTAGGAGCCGAGGCCGCCGAGCAGGCGGGAGATGTCCGGGAGGATGGTCGCCACCCCGAGGGATTCGAGCGCGACCAGTCCGACGGTGAGCACGATGCCGACGGTGCGGGCCCGGTAGCGGGCCGAGAGCACACCCTCGGCAGCCGAGGAGAGGGTCATGATGGCGATTATGTTCCGTACCGGAACGAAATGGAAGTGTTAGGGTGACGCTGTGACGAGCACCCGGGCCGGACGGCCACGCGACGAGCGCATCGACGGAGCCGTCCGCGAAGTGACGGTGGACCTGCTGAACGAGGTGGGCTACGCGGCGCTCACCCTGGAGGCGGTGGCGAGCAGGGCGGGCACGAGCAAGCCCGCGCTACGCCGCCGCTGGCGGGGACGGCAACACTTGGTCGTCGACGCGCTGGTGGCCACGGTCGGCGCGGTGCCCACGCCGGACACCGGGTGCACCCGCTGCGATCTGGTCGCGGGGATCGGGACGCTCAGCGAGGCCTTCACCACCAGGATCGGACGGCGCGTGCTGCCCGCGCTGGTCGCCGACCTCGCCGACGATCCGGAACTCGCCGAGGTGTTCCTGCGCGACTACTTCCACACGCGACGGACGTCCACCGCAGAGGCGTTGCGCCGGGGCATCGAGCGCGGCGACCTCGACCCGGACCTCGACTTCGACCTCGTGCTCGACATGCTCGCCTCGACCACCTACTACCGGGTCCTCTTCGGACACCTGCCGGTCACCGATCGCCTGGCGGAGCAGGTGGTGGACGTGGTGCTGACCGGAGTCGCCGCGCCGGGGTGGCGCGGCTGCGGTCACCGGCCGGGGTCGCCGGGGCGGACCAGGCCGGACTCGTAGGCGATGTGCACCAGCTGGGCGCGGTCGCGCGCGTCCAGTTTGGACAGCAGGCGGCTCACGTAGGTGCGGGTGGTGGCCGGGCTCAGGAACAGCCGCCCGGCGATCTCGTCGTTGGACCGGCCCGCGGCGACCTCGGCGAGCAGTTCCCGTTCCCGCTCGGTCAGGCGCGCCAGCCGCGCCGGGTCGGTGCGGTGCCCGTGCGCCACCGCCGCCATCACGCGCCGGGTGACCGACGGCGACAGCAGCGCGTCACCGGCGGCGACCGTCCGCACCGCGGCCCGCAGGTCGTCCGGCTCGGTGTTCTTCAGCAGGAACCCCGAGGCGCCGGCGCGGATCGCGTCCAGGATGTGCTCGTCGGTGTCGAAGGTGGTCAGCACGACGACCCGCACGGCGCGCAACCGCGGGTCGGCGACGATGCGCCGCGTGGCCTCGATGCCGTCCACGCCGGGCATGCGGATGTCCATCAGCACGATGTCCGGCCGCGCGGTGAGCGCGAGCGTCACCGCCTCCGCGCCGTCGGCGGCCTCGCCCACGACGGTGATGTCGTCGGCGCGGGCGAGCAGCGCGGACAGGCCGGCCCGCATCAGGTGCTGGTCGTCGGCGAGCGCGACGCGGATCATCGCCGCTCCACCGGCAGGCTCGCGTCGATCCGGAAACCCGCGCCAAGGCGGGACTCCAACGTCACCGAACCGCCCAGCAACTCGGCCCGGTCCCGCATGCCGTCCAGGCCGCGGCCACCACGGGCGGGCAGTTCGGCGCCGGCGCCGTCGTCGCAGACCTGGATCCGCAGCCGGCCCGGTTCGTAGCGCAGCCGCGCCTCCGCCTTGCTCGCCCGGGCGTGACGGAGGCAGTTGGTCAGCGCCTCCTGCACGATCCGGTACGCCGTGGTGTCCACGGCAGCGGGCAACGCGACCGGTTCACCCTCGGTCGACACGGTCACCTCCAGACCACTTCGGACGGTGGCGGTCACCAGCGCGTCGAGGTGGCGCAGGCTGCCTACCGGGGCGCGGCCGGTGGCGTCGGTCAGCAGCCCGAGCGTGGTCCGCAGGTCGTGGGCGGCTTCGTCGGCGGCCAGCCGGAGGGTCGCCAGCGCGGACCGGGCCGCGTCCGGGTCGTCGTCGAGGGCCTCGGCGGCGACACTGGCTTGCACCGACACCACCGCCAGCGTGTGCCCGACGGCGTCGTGCAGGTCCCGCGCGATCCGCAGGCGTTCCTCCTCGACCCGCCGCCTGGCCTCCCACTCCCGCTCCACGGCGGCCTGCCGCGCGGTGCGGCGTTGTTCGGCGCGCAACGCCCCCAGCGCGATCGCGCTCAGCATCAGCCCCACTGTCGAGGCGAGCTCGAACCCGAGCAGGTAGTCCGGGTCCTCCCCCTGCCGCAACCGGAAGAACGTGCTGACCAGCACCAACCCCGCCGCCGTCACCGCCGCGACGCGGGCCCGGCCGGCCTCGGCCGCGGAGAACAGGGCGGCCGCGACGGGCAGCGCGAGCCCGACCGGCGGGTAGCCGGCCGCGTGGTAGGCGAGCAGCCCGGCCGCGGTCGCGGCCAGCGCCAGCACCGGGAAGCGGCGGCGCACGAGCATCAGTGCGCCGAGGCACACCGCGAACAGATACGCCACCGGATCGGGCGCCCGTGCGCCGCCGAGGTCCATCGCGATGGCGACGGCCACCACGGTGGAGGTCGCGACCCCCAGAGCGGCGTCGGCGAGCACCCGCTTTCGCTCGCTCACGTCCCGAGAATAGCCAGGACCGGGCCCGCGCACAGTCGCCGGATGTTGACTGTGCGATCGCCTGCGGACGGACGACGGGTGGCGCGGACCTGCCTAGTTTCGGCTCGCATGAGAACCCTGGGTGTCGCCATCCTCGGCCTGTTCGCGGGCCTCGCGGTGGGATTTCTGGTCTTCAGCGAACTCGTCGGACGGCTGGCCGCGCGGGACGGCCAGGTCGACGCGCCCTGGACGTTCGTGATCGGGTTCGGGCCGCAACTGCTCGCCGTCGCGGGCGCCGTCGCCGCCGTGTTGATCGACCAGCGGAGGCGGAACCGGTGAACCTGTCCCGGCGTGACCTGTTCCGCGTCACCGCGGCCGGCCTGCTCGTGGCGGGCTGTTCGAGCGGCGGCGCGAACACCGAGACCGAGTCCAGCGCGGGCACCCTGTTGCGCAGCGCGGCGAGACTGCCCGAGCCGTTCACCGTGCCGCTGCCGGTGCCGCCGGTGCTGCGGCCGGTCCGCCCCGGCCACTACGAGATCACCCAGCGCGCCGCCGAGGTGGAGATCCTGCCCGGGCTGCGCACGACGGTCTGGGGGTACGACGGGATCTTCCCCGGCCCCACGATCGAGTCCCGCCGCGGCGAGACCACCGTCGTCCGGCACCGCAACGAGCTCGGCGTGCCGGTGGTGGTGCACCTGCACGGCGGCCGCACCCCGCCTGAGCACGACGGCTACCCGCTCGACCTGGTCGCGCCCGGCGCGGCGCGGGAGTACGTGTACCCGCTGGACCAGCCCGCGGCCACGCTCTGGTACCACGACCACCGGGCCGACTTCACCGGCCCGCAGGTCTACCGCGGGCTCGCCGGGTTCCACCTGGTGCGTGACGACGAGGAGGACGCGCTGCCCCTGCCGCGCGGCGAGCGCGAGGTGCCGTTGATGATCACCGACCGGTCGTTCGCCGCGGACGGCTCGTTCGCCTACCCGTCGGTCGACCCGTCACTGCTCGGGCAGCCGGGCGTGACCAGCGACTTCGTCAGCGGTGTGCTCGGCGACTGCATCCTGGTCAACGGCGCGCCGTGGCCGGTGATGGAGGTCGAGGCCGCGCGTTACCGGTTCCGGATCCTCAACGCCTCCAACGCCCGCCGCTACCGGCTCGCGCTGGACCCGCCGGGGCCCGGGTTCACGCAGATCGGCGGCGACCAGGGGCTGCTGGCGGCGCCGGTCCGGCACGAGCGGCTGCAGATCGCGCAGGCCGAACGGTACGACGTGGTGATCGACTTCTCGGCGTACTCGCCCGGCCAGGAGGTGACGCTGGTGAACCGGCTCGGCGACGGCGGCACCGCGCGGGTGATGCGGTTCGTGGTGACCCGCCGGGCGCGCGACGACAGCGCCATCCCGGACCGGTTGGCCGACGTGCGGCCGCTGTCCCGCTCGGATGCCGTGGCGGAACGCGAGTTCACGTTCCGCCGCGGCGGGGCCGAGCACCACGGGATGACACTGTGGACGGTCAACGGGATGCCGTTCAGCGCGGACGGCGTCGTGGCCGAGCCGGCACTGGGTACGGTGGAGCTGTGGCGGTTGCGGGCGCAGAACGTGCCGCACCCGATCCACATCCACCTCGCGCCGTTCCAGGTGCCGGGCACGGCGCACGGCTGGAAGGACACGGTCGACCTGGGCAACGGCGACCAGGCCGAGGTGCTCGTCCGGTTCGAGGGTTATCGCGGGAAGTACGTCCTGCACTGCCACAACCTCGAACACGAGGACATGATGATGATGGCGAACTTCCTGGTGCGGTGAGTGTGCTGGTGCGGTGACTCACTCCTCGCCGTCGAACTCGAAGGCCTCTTCCAGCATCTCGCCCATGATCATGCCGCCGACGACACCGGCCGCGGCGCCGGCAACCATGCCGCCGACGCCCATGCCGCGGCCGTGACCGTGGTGGCCGTGGTGGCCCGGGTGGTGGCCGCCGAAGGCCGGGTTGCCGAACGCGGAGTGTCCGCCGCGCTGGGCGGCTTCGGTCAGCCACTGCCCGATGAGCGCGGCCCAGTCGGCGTTCTCCGCGTCCTGGTGCGACATCTGGAAGCGGCCGAACGAGTCGCCGCCTGCCTGCATGAAGCGGCCCCGCCGGTCAGCTTCGAGCACGACGGCGAGATCGTGCGGCCCGGCGACGAAGGTCAGCTCGACCTCGTTGATCCGCCCGGCGAACTCGGCCGGCGGGAAGAACTCGAGCTCCTGGTAGAAGCCCAGCTCCTGGCGCACGCCGTAGAGGCGGCCCGCTTCCACGTCGGCGTTGCGGAACCGGAACCCGAGCTGCCCGAACGCGTCGAGCACCCGGTCCTGGGAGGGCAGCGGGTGCACGTGGACCGGGTCGAGGTCACCCTTGTCGGGCGCGCCCGAGATCACCAGCTCGGTCCGCACGCCGACCGCCATGCCGTGCAGGAGCGAGTCACCGACCGCGGTGATCGGCGTCTCCCACGGCAGGCGCAGCTCGAACGGCACGGTGACGAGCTGACCGGACGGCACCCGAACGCCCTGCTGCACGAGCTGGCGGTAGAACTCCCCGGTGGCCGCGGACTCGTGCCCGCCGTGCTCGATCTCGACCCGCGTGACCAGCGACAGGACGACCTGGTCGATGGCCGCGTCGGCGCTGCCGCCCTGGATCCGGACCTGCCCCGTGACCACCTGACCGGGCGCCGCGTGGCCCGAGTCGAGCACGGTGTCGACCGACGGCCCACCGACGCCGAAGGCGCTGAGCATCCGCTTGAACATGGACAGTTCCTCCTGGGGATCCGGACAAAACAGGCTCAAGATCGAGACTACCGGCAGCAAAACCCCGCTCACCACCAGGAACCCGGCAACGAAAGCCAGTCACCCGACGAGTCGCACCGCGCACCCGCCGGAGCGTCGTCCGGCAGCGTCCGGAAATCCACCGCGCGAAGCCACCTGTCACCCGGCGAGTCGCACCGCCCGCCCGCGCGAGCGTCGTCCGGCAGCGTCCGGAAACCCACCGCGCGAAGCCATCCGTCACCCGACGAGTCGCACCGCCCGCCCGCCCGAGCGTCGTCCGGCAGCGCCCGGAAACTCACCGCGCGAAGCCGTCCGTCACCCGACGAGTCGCACCGCGCACCCGCCCGAGCGTTATCCGGCAGCGTCCGGAAACTCACCGCGCGAAGCCGTCCGTCACCCCGCGAGTCGCACCGCCGACCCGCCGGAGCGTTATCCGGCAGCGTCCGGAAACTCACCGCGCGAAGCCACCTGTCACCCGACGAGCCGCACCGCCGACCCGCCGGAGCGTCGTCCGGCAGCGTCCGGAAACCCACCGCACGAAGCCACCCGTCACCCCCACCCAACAGCCACCCGGCAACGCCACGCACCAACCCCTCCGAGCCACCCCTCTCCCGCAACCCGATCCCCAGCCAAATCGGTTGCCGAGCCACCGGGTCAAGGCACGCTTTCCCGGCTTGACGCGGTGTCTCGGCAACCGAACACTGAAAGATCGGGTTCGGAAGGGGCAGATCCGGGCGTAGCGAAGCGAAGCCGGCGCTTCCAGCCGCGCGCAGCGCAGATACCCGCGTAGCGCCCCCTAAGAGCCCAAGTACCGCAGAACAGCCAGCACCCGCCGGCTGTACCCGCTCGTATGACTCAACCGCAGCTTGTCAAAAATCGCGTTCACGTGCTTCTCCACCGCGGACTGCGACACGTACAGCTCGGCCGCGATGCCGGCGTTCGTGTGCCCCTCGGCCATCTTCGCCAGCACCTCGCGTTCCCGGGCGGTCAGCGTCGCGAGCGGGTCGGCGTGCGTGGTGCGCGCCAGCAGCCGCCGGACGACCTCGGGGTCGAACGCCGCCCCGCCGGACCCGACCCGCTCCAGCGCGTCGAGGAACTCGCCGACCTGCATCACCCGGTCCTTGAGCAGGTACCCGACCCGCCCGCCGTCGTCGGTGATCAGTTCCGTCGCGTACCGCTTCTCCACGTACTGCGACAGCACCAGCACCCCGACGTCCGGCCAGCGCCGCCGGATCTCCAGCGCCGCCCGCAGGCCCTCGTCGGTGTGGTCGGGCGGCATCCGGATGTCCGTCACCACCACGTCCGGCTGCTCCCGGGACACCGCGTCGAGCAGCTCCGTCGCGTTGCCGACCGCGGCGAGCACCTCGTGGCCCTCCTCGGCGAGCAGCCGGATCAGGCCTTCCCGCAGCAACGTCGAGTCCTCGGCCAGGATCACGCGCACGGCAGCTCCGCCCGCACGACCGTCGGCCCGCCGGCCGGACTCTCCACAGTGAACACGCCATCGGCCGCGCCGACCCGCCTGGCCAGGCCGGACAGCCCGTTGCCGGCGACCCGAGCGCCGCCGACACCGTCGTCGGTGATCGTCACGCCGACCATCCTGCCCGTCCGCGCCACCGCGATCTCGATGCGGCTCGCCGCCGCGTGCTTGATCGCGTTCGTCACCGCCTCCGACGCCACGAAGTACGCCACCGTCTCGGTCGCCGGATCCAACCGCTCCTCCAGCGTGTACGAGAGCGCGACCGGCAGGCTCGACCGCTCCGCCAGCGCCTCCAGCGCCGTGCCCAGGCCGCCTTCGTCCAGCGCGATCGGGTACACGCGCCACGCCACGTCCCGCAGTTCCTGCAGCGCCAGCTGCGTCTCCTCGTGCGCCTGCCGCAGCAGCGCCTCCGCCCGCTCCTGGTCCTTCGCGCGACGGGCGCGGCCCAGCAGCATGCCCAGCGACACGATCCGCTGCTGCACCCCGTCGTGGATGTCACGTTCGATCCGCCGCCGCTCGTCGTTCACCGCCTCGACGACCTCGGCGCGGCTGTGAGTCAGCGCGTCGACCCGGCGCTGCAACCGTTCCTGCTTGGTGGGGCCGAAGAAGTGGTGCGCCAGCGTGCGTTCCAGCGCGCCGACCCCGATGAGCCCCTGCACCGCGAGGAACACCAGCAACGCGCCCATCAGCAGCAGCCCGGGCACGTCGTACCAGTCCTGGTCGTCGCCGAGCGGCTGCCCGCCCACCAGCCGCCACACCGTGATCACCGCCGTCGCCAGGCCGAGCCCGATCAACGCGAAGACCCCCGCGCCGAGGCCGCCCGCGACGCTGCGGGACGCCAGGTACCGCAGCGCCCGCGAGTCGCGGTAGTCGTCCGAGGTGGGGTAGTCGAGGTACCGCCGCAGCCGCGACCGTTCCCGCTCGGCGAACCAGCGCGTGGCCCGGAACACGGCGGGGCGCGCGGCGGGCACGGCGAGGGCGAGGGTCGCGAAGACGACGAAGGCCACCTCGGCGAAGGCGCTCAGCGCGCCGAGCGCCAGCCCCGCCGTCACCCGCATCGCGCGGCGCAGGTCCACTGTGGGCACAACCCGAGGTTAGCGGGGTTCCGGCAGGCCGGTACTGAGGTTTTCCGCAGGATGATCGGGTGCCGCGCCCCATGTTTGGACGCCGCCCGAAAACCTAGCTTCGAAGTATGGATCTCCAACTCGCACAGGCCGAACCGCTCGGGGGACTCGCCGGCTGGGCCGTCTCGCTCATGGAATCGCTCGGCGGACCGGGCGCGGCCATCATCGTCGGCCTGGACAACCTCTTCCCGCCCATCCCGAGCGAGCTGGTGCTGCCGCTCGCCGGGTTCTCCGCGGGCCAGGGCACGTTCAGCCTGCTCGAAGCGCTGGCCTGGACCACCTTCGGCTCGGTGGCCGGCGCCGTCATCGTCTACTGGCTGGGCGCGCTGCTCGGCCGCGACCGGACCCGCGCGCTGCTGCTGCGCATCCCGCTGGTCAAGGCCTCCGACTTCGACCGCACCGAGGCGTGGTTCGCCAAGCACGGCACGAAGGCGGTGTTCTTCGGCCGGATGGTGCCGATCTTCCGCAGCCTGATCTCACTGCCCGCCGGGATCGAGCGGATGCCGTTCGGCCGGTTCCTCGTGCTCACCACGCTGGGCAGCCTGATCTGGAACACGATCTTCGTCGTCGCCGGCTACCTGCTCGGCGCGAACTGGCACGTGGTGGACCGCTACGCCGGCTTCTTCCAGTACGCGGTGATCGGCGCCGTCGCGATCGCGCTCGCCGTGTTCGTCATCACCCGGCTGCGTGACCGCGTCCGGACGTGAACACGGAGCCGCCCTCCCTGGGGGCAGGGGAGGGCGGCTCCGCTCGGGGGCGTCAGGCGGCCTGGGCCACGGGGGTGGTGGCCGGCGCCAGCGCCAGGTCGAGGACTTCCCGGACGTTCGACACCGGGTGCACGTCGAGCTGGGCCAGCACGTCCGCGGGGACGTCGTCGAGGTCCGGCTCGTTGCGCTGCGGGATGATCACGGTCTTGATCCCGGCCCGGTGCGCGGCCAGCAGCTTCTGCTTGACCCCGCCGATCGGCAGGACGCGGCCGGTCAGCGACACCTCGCCGGTCATCGCCACGTCGGACCGCACCACGCGGCCGGACAGCAGCGACGCCAGCGCCGTGGTCATCGTGATCCCGGCGCTCGGCCCGTCCTTCGGCACCGCGCCCGCTGGGACGTGGACGTGCACGCCCCGGTCCTTCAGGTCGCCGACCGGGAGTTCCAGCTCGGCGCCGCGGGACCGCAGGTAGGACAGCGCGATCTGCACCGACTCCTTCATCACGTCACCCAGCTGCCCGGTGACCGTTAGCCCGGAGCTGCCCGACTCGGGATCGGCCAGCGACGCCTCGATGTAGAGGACGTCCCCGCCCGCGCCCGTGACGGCCAGGCCGGTCGCCACGCCCGGGGTCGCGGTCCGCTGCGTCGACGCGGGCAGCGCCGACTCCGGCAGGTGCCGCGGACGTCCGAGGTAGCCCTCCAGGTCCGCCGCGTCGACGGTCACCGGCAGCGTCGCCTCGTCCAGCGCGACCCTGGTCGCGATCTTGCGCAGCACCTTCGCGATGGTCCGGTTCGCGTTGCGCACGCCCGCCTCGCGGGTGTACTCGGCGGCGATCCGGCTCAGCGCCGCGTCGGTGAACCGCACGTCGTCCCGGCCCAGGCCGGCCCGCTCCAGCTCACGCGGCAGCAGGTGGTCGCGGCCGATGACGACCTTCTCGTGCTCGGTGTAGCCGTCCAGCGTCACCAGCTCCATCCGGTCCAGCAGCGGGCCGGGGATGGTCTCCAGCGCGTTGGCCGTGGCGAGGAACACCACGTCCGACAGGTCCAGCTCCACCTCGAGGTAGTGGTCGCGGAACGTGTGGTTCTGCTCGGGGTCGAGGACCTCCAGCAGCGCCGCGGTCGGGTCGCCGCGGTAGTCGGCGCCCACCTTGTCCACCTCGTCCAGCAGCACGACCGGGTTCATCGAGCCGGCCTCCTTGATGGCGCGGACGATGCGGCCGGGCAGCGCGCCGACGTAGGTGCGCCGGTGGCCGCGGATCTCCGCCTCGTCCCGGACACCGCCGAGCGCGACGCGGACGAACTTCCGGCCCATCGCCTTCGCGACCGACTCGCCGAGCGAGGTCTTGCCCACACCGGGAGGGCCGACCAGCGCCAGCACGGCTCCGGAGTGACGGCCGCCCACCTGCCCCTGGCCGGTCTCGGCGCGACGGGCGCGCACGGCCAGGTACTCGATGATGCGTTCCTTCACGTCGTCCAGGCCCGCGTGGTCGGCGTCGAGCACCGCTCGCGCGGCCGCGATGTCGTGGACGTCGGTGGTCCGGTCGTTCCAGGGGATTTCCAGGACGGTGTCCAGCCAGGTGCGGATCCAGCCGCCCTCCGGCGAGGCGTCGGAGGTGCGCTCCAGCTTGTCCACCTCGGCCAGCGCGGCCGTGCGGACGTGCTCGGGCAGGTCGGCCTGCTCCACGCGGGCGCGGTAGTCGTCCTGGTCGGCGGTGCCGTCGAGCTCACCGAGCTCCTTGCGGATCGCCTCCAGCTGGCGGCGCAGCAGGAACTCCTTCTGCTGCTTCTCCATGCCCTCGGCGACGTCCTTGCGGATGGTGTCGGTCACCTCGAGCTCGGCCAGGTACTCCCGGCTCCACTCCAGCGCCTTCTCCAGCCGCGCCGCGACGTCGAGCGTGGCCAGCAGCTCCAGCTTCTGGTCGGTGCTCAGGAACGGCGAGTTGCCCGCGAGGTCGGCGACCGCGGACGGGTCCTCGACCTGCTGCACCGCGTCGATCATCTGCCAGCCGCCGCGCTGCTGGAGGATCGAGATCACGACGGTCTTGTACTCGGCGGCCAGCGCGCGCGCCTGCTCGCCGACGACTTCGGCGACCGGCTCGGCGTACACCCAGCGGGCGGCGCCGGGGCCGTCGCCGTTCTCGCCGACGCGGGCGCGCCGGGTGGCGCGCAGCAGGACGGCGGCCTTGCCGCCGGGGATCCGGCCGACGCGCTCGATGGTCGCGACGGCGCCCAGCTCGGCGTACTCCCCGTGCACCCGCGGGACGATCAGGACCTCGGCCTGCGTGGACGGCAGCGACCGGATGCCCGGGAACGACGGCGTGCTCGGTGCCTTGCTCTGCGCGGAGTCGACCGCGGCGCGAGTTTCGGCGTCGTCGAGCTCGAGCGGGACGATCATGCCGGGCAGCACGACGTCGTCGTCGAGGGGCAGTACGGGGAGGAGCCTGGTGTCGGTCATCTTGTTGCTCCCTACCTGGTTGAGTCTGCCTAGCTCAACTTTCTGGCGGCCGGGTTTGTTTCCGCAGGTAGTTCGCTTGGAGCGGACGGCTTCCGGGAATAAACCGGGGCACGTCCGGCAGCGGTTCCAGGTGCCGGGACTGAGATGATCGTCGCATTGCCGGGAACGTTTTCCCGGGTGTAACCGGGGAAACCACGCTCAGTCATCGCTTCCGGTAATCCCGATCTCGATTGAATCGCGATCAATGCGGAGGAGTGCAGCGCGACGGCTCGCGGGGAACTCGTCGTAGCCGGGCGTGACGCTTAACGCTGACTACCGGGAGCGATCGCCGGAAAGATCTCGCTCACCCGTAAGTCTCCGCTGGTCACCGTAGTTGGCACGTTGTTAACTATGGGGTGATGTCATGGCGGCCGGAAAGAGGCTGAAGTACGCCCTCCGGGGTACAGTGATCCCCTCATTCGCACCGAGATCACCGTCTCGTGCGCGAGTGGGTGCAGGCGTGCGCGCTGGGGCGAATGGGTGGAAGGAGGTTGCATGCCGGACTCCGATGGCAGGCCCGACGGCCCCATCCCGGCGGCAGCCGCCGGTTCTGGTGGTGCCGAGGCGCGGGCGGACGAGCGCCGCTTCCGGGTCTACACGCTGACCGTGTTCTCCGTCGGCGTGCTGACCGCCGCCGCCGTGTCGCTGTGGCTGCCGTTCCACGGCTCGGCGAAGCTGTGGTGGATCGGCCCGGTGCTGGCCCTGTCGTTCCTGCTCGCCGAGCAGCTCGGCATCAACGTCGACGTCCGGTCCGGCATCTCCTGGACCATCTCGTTCACCGAGATCCCGCTGGTCATCGGCTTCTTCGTGGCGCCGTTCGAAGTGGTGCTCGCGGCGCACCTGGTCGCCGGGATCAGCACGCTCGTGGTCCGCCGCGTGTCCGGGCGCGTGCTCTACAACGCAGGCGCGTTCCTGTTGGAGATCACCAGCGCGTTCGCCGTGGCCGGCCTGGTCGAGCGGATCATGGGCACCACGGAGATGACGTGGCCTGCCGCCCTCGCCGGCACCCTGACCGCGCCGCTGACCAGCACGCTGCTGGCGCTGGCCGCCGTCCGGGTGCTGCGTCGCCGGATGCGGATCGGCACCGCGCTGCGGCTCACCGGCCGCATCCTGGTCGTCGGGTTCGTCAACGCCTCGGTCGGCCTGAGCGGCTACCTGGTGATCGCCGGCACGGCCAACGCGTGGCCGCTGGTGCTCGCCGTCTTCGCCGGGCTGTCCGCGCTCTACTGGGCCTACTCCGACCTGCTGCGCGAGCAGCGGGACATGGAAGCGCTCTCCGACGTCAGCCTGATGGTCGCGCGCTCCGGCCAGCAGGCCGCCGCGCGCCCGGCCAGCGGCGCCGACGACCTCGCCGCAGGCGTGAACGTCAGCGAGTGGGAGACCATCGCCGAGCGGATCAAGGACCAGCTCTCCGCGGGCCGCGTGGTGCTGCGGCTGCGCCTGGAGCCGACCGCGGACATGCGTGCGGTCGTCGCGGGGGAGCCGATGCCGTCGGCCGAACTGCCCGCCGACGACCCGATGCTGCGGCTGCCCGGCTCGCACGTGCGGCACTTCCGCATCACCGAGGCCAACAGCGACATCGCGGGCGGACTGCTCAACCGCGGCGCGCAGGAGGCGCTGGTGGTGCCGCTGCGCAGCGCGAACCAGCTGCTCGGCGTGGTCGAGGCGCACGACCGGCTGTCCCGCTGGCGCGGCTTCGGCAAGTACGACGTCCAGCTGCTCGGCACCATGGCCAGCCACCTGGCGACCGCGCTGGACAACCGCCGCCTGCTCGCCACCCTGCGCCACGACGCCTACCACGACCCGCTCACCGGCCTGCTGAACCGGCCCGGCTTCCGGCAGGTCGCGCGCGAGCCGCTGGCCGAGCACAGCGCCTCCGCCGACGCCGCGGTGCTGCGCATCGACCTGGACGTGTTCTCCGCGGTCAGCGACGCGCTCGGCTACGCGTGGGCGGACCGGATGGTGGTCGCCGCCGGCCGCCGCCTGCGTGACGCGCTCGGCCCGGACGTGCCGCTGGCCCGCCTGGAGGGCGCGTCGTTCGCGGCGCTGCTCACCGGCGTGCGCGGCCAGGGCGTGCACGAGGCGGCCGAGCGGCTGCGCTCGCAGCTGTCCGTGCCGTACCCGGTCGACCGGCTGACGGTCGAGGCGAACGCGATGGTCGGCTACGCCTCCACGGCCGACGACGACACCCTCGACCCGGGCGACGTGGACGCGCTGCTGCAGCGGGCCGACGTCGCCGTGCGGGCCACCCGCGGCGGCGAGGAGGTTCGCGGGTACGTGCCCAGCATGGGCCAGATCTTCCTGCGCCGGTTCCAGATGGTCACCCAGTTCCGGCAGGCCATCGAGGAGGGCCAGGTCAGCGTCCACTACCAGCCGAAGGTGTCGCTGCCGAGCAAGCAGGTCCTCGGCGTGGAGGCGCTGGTGCGCTGGCAGCACCCCGAGTTCGGCCGGCTCGACCCGGACGAGTTCGTGCCCGCGGTCGAGGCCGCCGGCCTGGTCGGCGTGCTGACCGGGTTCGTGCTGGAGCAGTCGCTGATCCGGGTCCGCAAGTGGATGGACGAGGGGCTGCGGATCTCCGTCGCGGTCAACCTGTCGGTGCGGAACCTGGCCGACGAGGACTTCCCGGCGAAGGTCGTGGAGGCGCTGCGGAAGTTCGACGTGCCGCCCGAGCTGCTCACGTTCGAGCTGACCGAGTCCGGCGTGATGGCCGATCCGCAGAAGGCGCTGCCGATCCTGCGCGAACTGCACGCGCACGGCATCGTGCTGGCGGTCGACGACTTCGGCACCGGCTACTCGTCGCTGGCTTACCTGCGGCAGCTGCCGGTGGACGAGGTCAAGATCGACAAGAGCTTCGTCCTCGGGATGGGCACGGACCTCGGCGACCTGGCGGTCGTCCGGTCGATCGTCGAGCTCGGCCACTCGCTGGGCCTCGCGGTCGTCGCGGAGGGCGTCGAGGAGGACGTCGCGCGGGACCAGCTGGAGGCGATGGGCTGCGACGTCGCCCAGGGCTACCTGATCTCCCGCCCGCTGGCCGAGGACCGCCTGGAGGCCTGGTTGCAGGCCCGGACGGCCCGGTCGGTGGGGCGCAAGATGGAGACGGTGCTGACGCTCCTGACGTAAAAGGGACCCCCCTGCGCGACCCCTCCGGCGGACGATGTAATCTCTTCGAGGCTTCAACGTTCAGACGTTGGACCTCGCCCCAATAGCTCAGTCGGCAGAGCGTCTCCATGGTAAGGAGAAGGTCTACGGTTCGATTCCGTATTGGGGCTCGGTGGTCAGCAGGCCGCTCCGCTTCGGCGGGGGAGCCTGAAGGCCGGTCAAGGCGGTGTAGCTCAGTCGGTAGAGCAAGCGGCTCATAATCGCTGTGTCGCCGGTTCAAGTCCGGCCACCGCTACGCGGATGGGCGAGCTATGCTCACAGACTGCGTGAGCCGAGTCCGCTTCGCCATTGCACCGGGGGTCGGACCCCCGGACCCCCGCCAGGGGGCTAGCCCCCTGGACCCCCACGCCGGGCGACTTGAGATCTTAAGTCGCCTTTGTGGGGGGTTCGTTGTGTAGAGAAAGGCTTTGCTGTGGCTGCCACCGACGTGCGACCGAAGATCACGCTGGCGTGCGAGGTCTGCAAGCACCGCAACTACATCACCAAGAAGAACCGGCGCAACGACCCGGATCGCCTGGAGATGAAGAAGTTCTGCCCGAACTGCGGTACGCACCGGGTTCACAAGGAAACCCGCTGACGCCAGCACCCCAGGTTTCGACGAAGGCCGCTCCGGTTCGCCGGAGCGGCCTTCGTGCTTTCCGGGGCCCGGCCAGGTAGAGCCCGCCGGACAGCATCACGGCGCCGAAGATCGCGTGCCCCAGCGCGGTCGGCCCGGCGGCAGCGCCGGGTCAGCCAGCTCGACCTCGCGCTGCTCGCAGGTCCTCGACCGGGCTGCTGCGCCAGGTCCGGATCACCGGCGAAGCGGGACTGCGGTCCCTCCGCGAGGAGGTCAGCGGCTGTCCCCTGCCCGACGGCGCGGGGCCGTCACGCACCGGCAACCCGACGGCGCTGTCCACGCTCGCCGGGTGGGTAGGCTGCTCGGGTGCCTTTGGACCCCTCGTTCGTCGGGCGGACGTACCCGCCGGACTCAACCTACGAAGTCGGCCGCGAGAAGATCCGCGAGTTCGCCGCCGCGATCGGCGACGCCAACCCGCTCTACACAGACCCGGAGGCGGCCCGCGCGGCCGGCTACCCGGAAGTCATCGCGCCGCCCACCTTCCTCACGGTGATCAACCTCGACGCGATCAACGCCATCGCGAACGACCCGGAGCTGGGGCTGGACTACAGCCGGATGGTGCACGGCGACCAGGCCTTCAGCTACACGCGCCCGGTGCACGCCGGCGACCGGCTCCGCATCACCACGACGGTCGAGGACATCATGGCCAGGGCTGGCAACGACTTCCTGACCGTGCGCGGCGAGGTCGTCGACGCCGACGGTCAGCTCGTGTGCACGACGCGCGCGCAGCTCGTCGTGCGGGGAGAGGGGGCCTGATGACGTACGAGAAGGGCACCGAGCTGCCGCCGCTGCAGGTGCGCGTCACGCGCGACCAGCTGGTCCGGTACGCGGGCGCGTCACTGGACTTCAACCCGATCCACTGGAACGAGCGGTTCGCCAAGGAGGTCGGGCTCCCGGACGTGATCGCGCACGGGATGCTGACGATGGCGCTGGGCGGCCGGCTCGTCACGGACTGGCTCGGCGACCCGGGGAAGCTGGTCGAGTACAGCGTCCGCTTCACCAGGCCCGTCGTGGTCTCGCCAGAGGGCGCGGACGTCGAGTTCACCGGCAAGGTCGCGGAGGTCCGCGAGGACGGCACCGCCCGCGTGGACATCACGGCCAAGTTCGACGGCAAGACGGTGCTCGGGAAGGCCCAGGCCGTCGTCCGCTGACGTGCATCCCAAACTGGTACCGTAGTGGTATGACGAAGCAGATCGCCGTTCGTCTCCCCGACGACCTGGTGTCCTTCATCGACCACGTGGTGGAGGAGGGCGGCGCCGCGAGCCGTGCCGAGCTGGTGTTCCGCGCACTGGAGCGGGAGCGCCGGCGCCTGCTCGCGGAGCGCGACATCGCCCTGCTGACGGGCGGCGTGCCGGACGATCTCGCCGGGATCGAGGAGCACGCCGCCCCGCTGGACGACCTGGACTGATGCGCCCGATCCACCTCGCCAGGCTCGACAAGGTCCGGCCGGTGCTGGTGCTGACCCGCGAGCTGGTCCGCCCGCACCTGACCCGCGTCACGATCGCCCCCGTGACGAGCACGATCCGCGGCCTGTCCACCGAGGTGCGGGTCGGCAGCCGCAACGGCCTGGACCACGAAAGCGTCGTCAGCTGCGACAACATCCAGACGATCCGCAAGTCGGCGCTGGGCAAGCAGATCGGCCGTCTGATGCCCGACCAGGAGCGAGAGCTGACGGAAGCGATCCGCCTGGCCTTCGACCTCGACTGAGGACGCACGCGAACCCATGCCGCGTCAATCCACCAGATCCAGCACCACGTCCGCCATCCCGCGCTCCCCGACCGCGTTGGGATGCAGCTCCATCGCCGGCGAGGACGGCACCACGTCCTCGACCCACTTGACCCGCGCCTTGGCGCACATGTCCTTCCCCTTGGACGGCGTCGCCGTGTCCGCGTACCCGGCCTGGCCCGCCTTCGCCTCCGCGGCCAGCATCGAGTTCAGCCGGGCGAGCGAGGTCCGCAGGTAGGCCACGTCCTCGGGCCCGATGGGCAGGAACGGCCAGCACCCGTTGCCGTCCGGCAGCGCCGTCGGGTAGCCCACCACGATCACCTGCGCCCGCGGCGCCCGCTCGTGGATCGCGGCCAGCGCGGCCCGCACCTTCGGCGCCGTCGCCTCGATCCGCTCCGCCAGCTGGTCCCGCCCGCCCGCGGTCAGCCGCGGCTTGCACAGCGACACCGTGCGGTTCGTCGTGAGGCAGTCGCGGGCGAGGCTCACCAACCCGATGTCGTTGCCGCCGATCCCGAGCGTCACCAGCGTCGTGTCCGGGGTGACCGCGTCCAGCTGCGGCGGGTTCACCCCGTCCGGCGTGGTCTGCGGCTCCGACAGGTGCTGAGTCGTCGCCCCGCCGCAGCTCACGTCGGCGAACGACACCGGCCGCAGCTCGGCGGCGACGAGGTGCGGGTAGTTGTTGTCCGACCGCCCGCAGCCCGGCGGCGTGCCGGCCGGCGCTCCCGTCCGCGGCGCCGACGTGTAGGAGTCGCCCAGCGCGACGTACCGGCCGGTGCCGGGGCCGATCACCGAACCAGGGGGCTTCGGCGGCGCGGTGGACTCGCCGCGGTCGCTGCGCCAGTACACGACACCGGCGATCGCCGCCCCGACGAGCGCGGCCACCACCACCCCGATCAGCACCTTCTTCCCCACGCGCTACGGCTACCCCGAAAACGCCGAAGCGCCACTTCCGGCATGCGGAAGTGGCGCTTCGGTTGACTCGATCGGATTACTTCGCCTCGGACAGCAGGGCGGCGATCCGCTCCACGCCCTCCACCAGGTCCGACTCGGCCAGCGCGTAGGAGAACCGGAAGTAGCCCGGCGTGCCGAACGCCTCGCCCGGCACCGCGGCCACGTCGGCCTCGCGCAGCATCAGGTCGGCCAGCTCCAGCGTGTCGGCCGGCTTCTCGCCGCGGATCTCCTTGCCGAGGAGCTCCTTGAACGACGGGTACGCGTAGAACGCGCCCTCCGGGGTCGGGCAGGTGACGCCCGGGATGTCCGACAGCAGCGAGACGATCTTCTTGCGGCGGGCGTCGAACGCGGCGCGCATCTCGGCGACCACGTCCAGCGGCCCGGCGACGGCGGCCAGCGCGGCCCGCTGTGCGACGTTCGACACGTTGCCGCACAGGTGCGACTGGTAGCTCGTCGCGGCCTTGATCACGTCCTTGGGGCCGGCGATCCAGCCGACCCGCCAGCCGGTCATCGAGTAGGTCTTGGCGACGCCGTTGAGCACCAGGGTCCGGTCGGCCAGCTCGGGCACCACGACCGGCATCGAGTGGTTCTGCACGCCGTCGTAGGTCAGGTGCTCGTAGATCTCGTCGGTGATCACCCAGATGCCGTGCTCGAGGGCCCACTTGCCGATGGCCTCGATCTGCTCGCGGCTGTAGACCGCGCCGGTCGGGTTGGACGGCGAGTTGAACAGCAGCACCTTGGTGCGGTCGGTGCGCGCCGCCTCCAGCTGCTCGACGGTGACCCGGTATCCGGTCGACTCGTCGGCCGTGACCTGCACCGGCACACCGCCGGCGAGCTTGATCGACTCGGGGTAGGTGGTCCAGTACGGCGCGAGCAGCAGGACCTCGTCGCCCGGGTCGCACAGCGTGGCGAAGGCGGAGTAGACGGCCTGCTTGCCACCGTTGGTGACCAGGACCTGGCTGGGCTCGATGGCGAAGCCGGTGTCGCGCAGGGTCTTCGCCGCGATGGCCTCCTTCAGCTCGGGCAGGCCGCCGGCCGCGGTGTAACCGTGGTTGGCCCGGTCGTGGACGGCCTTCGCGGCCGCCTCCACGACGTAGTCGGGGGTGGGGAAGTCCGGCTGCCCCGCACCGAAGCCGATCACCGGGCGGCCCTGCGCCTTCAGCTCCTTCGCCTTCGCGTCCACGGCGAGGGTGGCCGACGGCGTGATGCCGGCGATCCGGGCCGAAATGCGGGAGCTGGCGGTGACGGTTGCGGGTGCGCTCATGGCCTTCATGTTCGCACGTCGCGTGTGTCGAGGAGCACGCGGGAGCCGTTCTGCGCCCCTCGGTTGCGGGCCCCTTCCGGGCTTGCCGTAGACTTCCGAACTTGGAACGTCCGGCGCCTGACCCCGCAGGGCATGCGGGGAGGGTCAAGGGCGTCCAGCGAGCGGCTGGATTGCTCGAAGGGGTGTAGCTCAATTGGCAGAGCAGCGGTCTCCAAAACCGCAGGTTGCAGGTTCAAGTCCTGTCACCCCTGCGTCGATGTAGGTGCCTTAGCGGAGGAGTGGTCGTGAGCGACAACGACGCCGGCGGCAAGGGCCAGGAGCAGGAGCCCAAGCGGGCTGCGCGTCCGGTCACGGCTGCGGCGCGGCGCGAACGTCGCGCCTCCGCGCGCCCTGCCGGCAAGGCGGCCAAGGACGGCGACAAGGCGCGTCCGTCGGGCAAGGCTTCGGCCGCTAGCCCGGTCACCGACGGCAAGGCCAAGGCGGGCGAGGTCAAGAAGGGTCGCGCGACCCCGAAGCGGACTCGCAAGGACAAGAAGCCGTCGCTGTTCGCGAGGCTGGTGCGGTTCATCCGCGAGGTGTGGGCCGAGCTGCGCAAGGTCATCTGGCCGACGCGCAAGCAGATGGTCACCTACACCACGGTCGTGCTGGTCTTCGTGGCCTTCATGGTTGCGCTGGTCTCGTTGCTGGACTTCGCGTTCCGCAAGGGCGTGTTCTGGCTGTTCGGCTGAGCGCGTCCCGCGGGCCGGCACGGACACGACAAGCGATCAAGTGAGAGGACGGAACGTGACCTCCGAGAACGGCGTCGCAGCCGGCGACGAGTACGACGAGCCGGTCGAGGCGGTGGCTGAGGACGAGGCCGTCGAGTCCGACCAGGACGCCGACGGCGCGGTCGCCGAACTCGACGCCGAGCCGGAAGAGGCCGCGGCCGACGACGAGCAGGCGGGCGACGAGGTGGCCGAGCCGGCCGCCGAGGCCGCGCCCGCCGAGGACGACGACGAGGACCCGGTCGAGAAGCTGCGCAAGGAGCTGCGCTCGCTCCCGGGCGACTGGTACGTCGTGCACTCCTACGCCGGGTACGAGAACAAGGTCAAGAACAACCTCGAGACCCGTACCCAGACGCTGGACGTCGAGGACTACATCTTCCAGATCGAGGTCCCGACCGAAGAGGTCACGCAGATCAAGAACGGCCAGCGCAAGGTGGTGCAGCAGAAGGTGCTGCCCGGCTACATCCTGGTCCGGATGGAGCTGAACGACGCCTCGTGGAGCGCGGTGCGCAACACGCCGGGTGTCACCGGGTTCGTCGGCGCGACCTCGAAGCCGTCGCCGCTGAGCATCGACGACGTGCTGAAGTTCCTGGCCCCGAAGGTCGAAAAGCCCGCCCCGGCGAAGGCCAAGGGCGAGGCCGCCTCGGCGGAGGCCGCGCTGGGCGCGCCCGCGGTCGAGGTCGACTTCGAGGTGGGCGAGTCGGTCACCGTCATGGACGGCCCGTTCGCGACGCTGCCCGCGACGATCAGCGAGGTCAACGCGGACGCGCAGAAGTTGAAGGTCCTGGTTTCGATCTTCGGCCGCGAGACGCCGGTCGAGCTGTCGTTCAACCAGGTCTCCAAGATCTGACGACCCAGTACACTGGATCGTTGGCCCTCGCGCGCAGGCAGGCGCGCGGGGTACTCGGTACTGAATAGGAACTAGGAATGCCACCCAAGAAGAAGAAGCTTGCAGCGATCATCAAGCTGCAGATTCAGGCGGGTGCCGCGAACCCGGCTCCGCCGGTCGGCCCCGCGCTGGGTCAGCACGGCGTCAACATCATGGAGTTCTGCAAGGCCTACAACGCCGCGACCGAGTCGCAGCGCGGCAACGTGGTGCCGGTCGAGATCTCCGTGTACGAAGACCGGTCGTTCGACTTCAAGCTGAAGACGCCGCCGGCCGCTCGGCTGCTGCTGAAGGCCGCTGGCATCGACAAGGGTTCGGCCGAGCCGCACAAGACCAAGGTCGCCAAGGTGACCTGGGACCAGGTGCGCGAGATCGCCGAGTCCAAGAAGTCGGACCTGAACGCCAACGACATCGAGCAGGCGGCGAAGATCATCGCCGGCACCGCCCGGTCGATGGGCATCACGGTCGAATAGGTTCCGCACCGCGACTGCCAACGACATCGAGCAGGCGGCACAGTGCTGGTCAAAAGCAGCATCGCCGGCACCGCCCGGTCGATGGGCATCACGGTCGAATAGGTTCCGCACCGCGACTGCCAACGACATCGAGCAGGCGGCACAGTGCTGGTCAAAAGCAGCATCGCCGGCACCGCCCGGTCGATGGGCATCACGGTCGAGTAAATCCGGTTTTCCCGGATGTGGGAGAGCCAGGCGCTGGCTCGTACCACAACTGATCCACTTTCTAGCTAAGGACAGACATGGCAAAGCGCAGCAAGGCTTACCGCCAGACGGCTGAGCAGATCGACCGCGAGCGGCTCTACGCCCCGCTCGAGGCCGTCAAGCTGGCGAAGGAGCTCTCCAAGTCCAAGATGGACGAGACGGTCGAGGTCGCGATGCGCCTCGGCGTCGACCCCCGCAAGGCCGACCAGATGGTCCGCGGCACCGTGAACCTGCCGCACGGTACCGGTAAGACCGTCCGCGTCATCGCGTTCGCCGTCGGCGACAAGGCCGCGCAGGCCGAGGCCGCCGGTGCGGACGCCGTCGGCAGCGACGACCTGATCGAGCGAATCCAGGGTGGCTGGCTCGACTTCGACGCCGCTGTCGCGACGCCGGACCAGATGGCGAAGGTCGGGCGCATCGCCCGCATCCTGGGCCCGCGTGGCCTGATGCCGAACCCGAAGAGCGGCACCGTGACGCCCGACGTGGCGAAGGCGGTCACCGAGATCAAGGGCGGCAAGATCGACTTCCGCGTCGACAAGCAGGCCAACCTGCACCTGGTGATCGGCAAGTCGTCGTTCGACGTCGAGAAGCTGGTGGAGAACTACGCGGCCGCGCTGGACGAGATCCTGCGGGCGAAGCCGTCCGCCGCGAAGGGCCGCTACATCAAGAAGGTGGTCGTCTCGACCACCATGGGGCGCGGCATCCCGGTCGACCCCGCCCGGACGCGCAACCTCCTCGCCGAGGACGCGACCGTCTGACGGTAGTTTCGAGAGAAGGGCCCCGGCGCTGCTGCGCCGGGGCCCTTCTTCTATCGGCTGGTGGGAGTGACCGCCGTGCTCGGCGCGGGGCACACCGTGGGGCCCGGCTCGTGGCCCACGACGAGCCACTGGTTGGTGTTGACCTCCCTGACGACGAAGACACCGAGCGCCGGGCCGCCGGTGATCTCGTATTCGCAGGAGTCGATGCGCACCTCGGTGGCTCCCTGGGGAGGGGCGCCACCGAACGGCAGTGAACTGGCCCAGCTGATCCGGTTCGTCACCTGCTTGTAGATCTCGGCCGACGCCTGCTCACAGGTCGCGTACCCGAGGTCGTTCGCGAACTTCTGACGCACCTCCGGTGCGATCAGGCCGCAGGCGCGGTCCGGCAGGTTCTGACCGATCTGCTGGTAGATCTGGCGAGCCGCTTCGTACGGGTTGGCCGAGTAGAGCACGTTGGTGTGGTACGTGCCACCGCCGGTCTGGGCGGCGGGTAGATCCGGATCGTCCTCGGGGAAGAAGTGGTTGTACGCCAGCTTGCCGGCCACGATCAGGACGATCAGGAACAGCAGTGCGGACAGCAGCTTCCCCGCCAGCCGTTTCGCCCACTTCGGTGCCCTGATCTTCGGGCCGGGCTGGGGGAGAGGCTGGAGCTGGCCGTACGGCGGTGGCGGAACGGGCGGTCCACCGTGCCCAGGCTGTGTGGGCGGGCCGTACCCGGGCGCACTCTGCACCGGCGCGTGCGGGGCCGGGACGTTCTGCACCGGCGCGTTCTGCGTCGGCACCAGGTCTCCGTTGCTCTGCCGCTGCGCCTCGGTGTAGCGGAGGAAGTCCTGGAACTGCTGGAACTGCTGGAACTGCCGCAGCTGCTCCGGATCGAGCTGCGGCTGGGCCGGTTCCACGGCCGAGCCACCCGCCGGCGGCTCGCCGCTGGGGTCCCGGGAAGGCTCGTCGGGCTGTTGGCCTGGTCGCTGCTCCACCACGCGCCCATGATGCCTGCCACCGGGTGGCCGAGTCATCACGGACCGCGTAACCAGGGGGCCGGCAAGCCGCCCGCGCCGGCCAGGTACTATGGACGACGGTTCTACCGAAGACCGCTGGTTCTTCACGCCGTCAGGCGCGAAGCGAAGTGCCCCGGAACAAGGAGGGGCGGCCCGCGCAGGAAGAACGAGGCCGCACACCCCTGGTGTGCCACACGCCCCGTGCTTGCTGCGCGTGGGCGTTTTCTTCTTCCCGGGACTCCTCGCACAAGGCGGTCAAACCAGCCAAGAGAGGAGGCGACCCATGGCGAAGCCGGACAAGGTGGCGGCCGTCGCCGAGATCGCGGACCACTTCCGCAGCAGCTCGGCCACCGTCATCACCCAGTACAACGGCCTCTCCGTGTCCCAGCTCAGCGAGCTGCGCCGCGCTCTCGGCACCAGTGCCAAGTACCGGGTTGCGAAGAACACCCTCGTGCAGCGGGCCGCGGAAGAGGCCGGCATCGAGGGTCTCCAGGATCTCTTCGTCGGCCCGACCGCGATCGCCTTCGTGCAGGGTGAGCCGGTCGACGCCGCGAAGGCCCTGAAGAACTTCGCCAAGGACAACGCCGCCCTGGTCATCAAGGGCGGCTACATGGACGGCCGCCCGCTGTCCGTCGACGAGGTCAACCAGATCGCCGACCTCGACAGCCGCGAGGTTCTCCTCGCCAAGGCGGCAGGCGCGTTCAAGGCCAAGCTGTCCCAGGCCGCGGCTCTGTTCCAGGCCCCGGCGTCCCAGGTCGCCCGCCTCGCGCAGGCCCTCGCGGACAAGCAGCAGGGCGACGAGGCACCCGCCGAGAGCTGAAGTAACCACCCACCCCGTACCACCCGTTAGGAAAGGAACGCCATCATGGCGAAGCTGAGCACCGACGAACTGCTCGACGCGTTCAAGGAGCTGACCCTGCTGGAGCTCTCGGACTTCGTGAAGAAGTTCGAGGAGACCTTCGACGTCACCGCCGCCGCGCCGGTCGCCGTCGCGGCCGCCGCCCCGGGTGCCGCCGCTGCCGGTGCCCCGGCCGAGGAGGAGAAGGACGAGTTCGACGTCATCCTCGAGGGTGCCGGCGACAAGAAGATCCAGGTCATCAAGGTCGTCCGCGAGGTCGTCTCCGGCCTGGGCCTGAAGGAGGCCAAGGAGCTCGTCGAGGGCGCCCCGAAGCCGCTCCTGGAGAAGGTCGACAAGGACGCCGCCAACGCGGCCAAGGAGAAGCTCGAGGCTGCCGGCGCCAAGGTCAGCGTCAAGTAGTCGCGAATTCCGCATCTCGAAAAAGGCGGGCCACCCGGTGGGTGGCCCGCCTTTTTCTCTTCACCTGGATTGTGGCTTGAAAAACTCATGAGTAACCTGCTCGGGACTTGACTCGTTGCACCTTGTTGACGCCGGGCAGGCGTGTGCCAGGGTGTTGATCCACGGCGTCGGAGCTGCGGGAGGTTCGATGGGTGCCGAGGTGGTCATCGAGGGTCTGACCAAGTCCTTCGGGCGGCAGACCATTTGGCGGGACGTGACCTTGACACTGCCTCCGGGTGAGGTGTCGGTCATGCTGGGCCCGTCGGGCACCGGAAAGTCGGTGTTCCTGAAGTCCATGATCGGGCTGCTCAAGCCCGACCGGGGCAGCTGCATGATCAACGGTGTCGACATCGTGCGGTGCAGCGAGCACAAGCTGTACGAAACGCGAAAATTGTTCGGAGTGCTGTTCCAGGACGGCGCGCTGTTCGGTTCCATGAACCTCTACGACAACGTCGCGTTCCCGCTCCGCGAGCACACCAAGAAATCCGAGACCGAGATCCGCCGGATCGTCCTGGAAAAGCTCGAGATGACCGGTCTGGCCGGCGCCGAGAAGAAGCTGCCCGGCGAGATTTCCGGCGGTATGCGCAAGCGCGCCGGCCTGGCCCGCGCCCTGGTGCTGGACCCGGAGATCATCCTGGTCGACGAGCCGGACTCCGGTCTGGACCCGGTCCGCACCACCTACATCTCGCAGCTGTTCATCGACGTGAACGCGCAGATCGACGCGACGTTCCTGATCGTCACGCACAACATCAACCTGGCCCGCACGGTGCCGGACAACCTGGGCATGCTGTTCCGCAAGGAGCTGGTCATGTTCGGGCCCCGCGAGGTGCTGCTGACCAGCGAGGAGCCGGTCGTCAAGCAGTTCCTCAACGGCCGCATGGACGGCCCGATCGGCATGTCCGAGGAGAAGGACACCGCCCAGATGGCCGCCGAGCGCGCCATGTTCGAGGCCGGTCACCACGCGGGCGGTGTCGAGGACGTCACCGGCATCCCGGCGCAGATGCAGCCGACCCCGGGCGTGCCGACCCGGCAGGGCGCGATCCGCCGCAAGGACCGGGTCATGAAGATCCTGCACACGCTGCCGCCCGCCGCGCAGGAGGGGATCATCGAGTCCCTGTCCCCGGAGGAGCAGCGCCACTACGGCGTCACGCCGCGCCGCGCGGTGCACACCGGCAGCCGCCACGCCGCCCCCACCATGCCGCTGCCGACGCACCACCAGGGGCAGCTCTCCGACGAGGAAATCGCGCGCATGCCGCAGTCCGGGTGGCCCAGCAGAACCGAGACCACCGAGCGGTTGCGTGGCCCGGGGGCCGGTGAGGCATGAGCTCGACGGCCTCCTCGGCCAAGGTTCCCGGGATCGGAATGCTGCGTGAGACCGGGAAGCTGTTCGCCCTCGGGCTGGACATCATCCGCGGGTTCTTCCAGCGGCCGTTCCAGTTGCGGGAGTTCATCCAGCAGTCGTGGTTCATCGCGAGCGTCACGATCCTGCCTACGGCCCTCGTCGCGATCCCGTTCGGCGCGGTCATCTCGCTGCAGTTCGGGTCCCTCGCGCGCCAGCTCGGCGCGCAGTCCTACACCGGCGCCGGCAGCGTGCTCGCCACCGTGCAGCAGGCCGCCCCGCTGGTGACCGCGCTGCTCGTCGCGGGCGCGGGCGGCAGCGCGATCTGCGCGGACATCGGCGCGCGCACCATCCGCGAGGAGATCGACGCGATGGAGGTGCTCGGCGTCTCCGCGGTGCAGCGGCTGATCGTGCCGCGCGTGCTCGCGTCGATGCTCGTCGCGCTGCTGCTCAACGGCATGGTCAGCGTCATCGGCGTGCTCGGCGGCTACTTCTTCAACGTGGTGCTGCAGGGCGGCACGCCGGGCGCGTACCTGGCGAGCTTCTCGGCGCTTGCCCAGCTGCCCGACCTGTGGGTCGGCGAGATCAAGGCGCTCATCTTCGGCTTCATCGCGGCCGTGGTCGCCGCCTACCGCGGGCTGAACCCCGCGGGCGGCCCGAAGGGCGTGGGTGACGCGGTGAACCAGTCCGTCGTCATCACGTTCCTGCTGCTCTTCGTCGTGAACTTCGTGATCACGCTCATCTACCTGCAGATCGTCCCCGGAAAGCTGAGCTGATCATGGCGAACATCGGTCAGACGGCGAAGCGGATCGCCCACCGTCCACTGGAGATCCTGGACAACTTCGGCGACCAGATGTCGTTCTACATCCGGGCGCTGGCGTGGACGCCACGTACGATCCGCCGCTACACCAAGGAAGTGCTGCGGCTGCTGGCCGAGGTCAGCTTCGGCTCGGGCTCGCTGGCGGTCATCGGCGGCACGGTCGGCGTGATGATCGGCCTCACCCTGTTCACCGGTGTCCTGGTCGGCCTCCAGGGCTACTCGGCCCTGAACTCGATCGGCACGTCGGCGTTCACCGGCTTCCTGACGGCGTTCTTCAACACCCGCGAGATCGCCCCGCTGGTCGCGGGCCTCGCGTTGTCGGCGACCGTCGGCGCCGGGTTCACCGCGCAGCTGGGCGCGATGCGGATCTCGGAGGAGATCGACGCGCTCGAGGTGATGGGCGTGCCGAGCCTGCCGTACCTGGTGACCACCCGGATCATCGCCGGGTTCGTCGCGGTCATCCCGCTGTACGTGATCGGCCTGCTGTCGTCGTACCTGGCGTCCCGGCTGGTGGTCATCTACATCTACGGGCAGTCCGAAGGCACGTACGACCACTACTTCAACCTGTTCTTACCTCCCGAGGACGTCTTCTACTCGTTCATCAAGGTGCTGATATTCAGCGTCGTGATCATCCTGACCCACTGCTACTTCGGGTACCGCGCCTCCGGCGGCCCGGCGGGCGTGGGTGTGGCGGTGGGCCGCGCGGTGCGGCTGAGCATCGTCACGGTCGCCATCATCAACTTCTTCATCGGGTTCGCCATCTGGGGGACCTCGGTGACGGTCCGGATCGCGGGGTGACATTACTGTGGTGACCTTGCGCCGCAGGCTGCTCGGCCTGCTCCTGATCGTGGTGCTCGCGGCGGGCGTCACGCTGTCGATCGCCATGTACAACAAGGCGTTCACGCCCACCGTCGAGGTGAAGCTGCAGGCAGGCGAGGTCGGCAACCAGCTGCTGCCGCAGTCCGACGTGAAGGTGCGCGGGCTGATCGTCGGGTCGGTGAAGTCGATCGACGCGAGCGCCGAGGGCGCCACGCTGACGCTCGCGCTGGATCCGGAGTCGGCGAAGCTGATCCCGGAGAACGTGAGCGCCCGGTTCCTGCCGAAGACGTTGTTCGGCGAGCGGTACGTGTCGCTGGAGATCCCGGAGCAGCCGTCGGCACGCACGATCGCCGCGGGTGACGTGATCCCGGAGGACCGCACGCAGAACGCGGTCCAGCTGTCGCAGGCGCTGGACAACCTGCTGCCGGTGCTGCAGGCCGTGCAGCCGGAGAAGCTGTCCACCACGCTGACCGCGATCTCGACCGCCCTGCAGGGCCGCGGCGAGACGCTCGGGCAGACCCTGTCGGAGCTGGGCACCTACTTCGGCGACCTGAACCCGCACCTGCCGCAGCTGCAGGAGAACCTGCGCGAGCTGGCGAAGTTCTCCGACAACCTCAACGAGGCCGCGCCGGATCTCGTGCAGACGCTGGACAACCTGTCGACCACGACGAAGACGGTGTTCGACGAGCAGCAGAACCTGCAGGCCCTCTACGCCAACGTGACGGCCGCGTCGCAGACCTTGGAATCGTTCGTGAGCGCGAACGCGAGCAACCTGATCAGCCTCGCCGAGAACTCCCGGCCGACGGCCGAGCTGCTGGCGAAGTACGCGCCGGAGTACCCGTGCCTGTTCGGCTCGATGGCCGAGCTGGTGCCGTACGTGGACGAGGCGCTGGGCAAGGGCACGAACCAGCCCGGTCTGCACGCGACGATCGAGATCGTCACCACCCGCGGGCCGTACGTGGCAGGCCGCGACGAGCCGCGCTTCGAGGACAAGCGGGGCCCGCGCTGCTACAACGTCAAGGACTTCCCGCAGCCGTTCCCGCAGTACCCGCCGGAGGGGCCGATCAAGGACGGCGCACAGCCGACGCCGGGCTCGCGTCCGGCCAGTGACGGGCTCCAGCCCGCCAACACCATCGCCGACGCCGGCGGCTACAACGGCGGCGGCGCGGCGGGCGGCAACCCGGCCAACAGCCGGGCCGAGCTCGACTTCCTGTCCCAGCTCGTCGGCCCGCAGGTCGGCCTCGACCCGGCGGCCATGCCGGGCTGGTCCGGCCTGCTCGTGGGCCCGCTCTACCGGGGTGCGGAGGTGACGGTCAAGTGAGGGGACTGGTCGCGCCGCTGGTCAAGCTGACCATCTTCATCGTGATCACCGTGTTGTTCACGGCGATCCTCGGCATCAGCATCGCCAACATCAACACCCAGGACACCACCGGCTACAGCGCCCGCTTCACCGACGCGACGCTGGTGCTGCCCGGCGACGACGTCCGCATCGCGGGCGTGAAGGTCGGACAGGTCACCGACGTCAAGATCGTCGACCGGCGCCAGGCCCAGATCGACTTCGAGGTCGACCAGGGCCGCACCCTGCCCGCCGGGGTCACGGTGCAGATCAAGTACCGCAACCTGGTCGGCCAGCGGTACCTCTCGCTCGGCCAGGGCACCGGGGACGACAAGGAGACGCTCAAGCCGGGCAGCACGATCCCGCTGGAGCGCACCACGCCGGCGCTCGACCTGGACGAGCTGTTCAACGGGTTCAAGCCGCTGTTCCGCGCGCTCAACCCGGAGGACGTCAACAAGCTGTCCTACGAGCTGATCCAGGTCCTGCAGGGCGAGGGCGGCACGATCGACAGCCTGCTCGCCCACACCGCGTCGCTGACCACCACGATCGCGCAGAAGGACCAGGTGATCGGCCAGGTGGTGACCAACCTGAACACGGTGCTGGACGCGGTCAACGCGCACACCCCGCAGCTGACCGACCTGATCGACAAGCTGCAGCAGCTCACCACCGGCCTGGCCCAGGACCGCGACTCGATCGGTGACGCGATCGACGCGCTCGGCGGGCTGGCCAACACGACCGCGGGCTTCCTCGACGAGGCACGCGAACCGCTCAAGAACGACATCTCGGCGCTGGGCGGGCTCGCCCAGAACCTCAACGACAGCGAGCCACTGGTGGAGCACTTCATCCAGTTCCTGCCGGAGAAGGTCACGACGCTGGCGCGCACGGCCGACTACGGTTCCTGGTTCAACTTCTACCTCTGCTCGGCGAGCGGGAGCGTGTCGCTGCCGCCGCTGATCAACCAGGAGATCAACCTCCCGATCATGCCGGCGACCCAGGCGCGGTGCGGATCATGAGGAGCTTCCAGTCGCGCAACCCCGTGCCCATCGCGGCCGTCGGCCTCGTGCTGATGCTGCTGGGCTTCATCGCCGCGCTCAACGCCGACGACCTGCCGATCATCGGCGCCGGGACCAGCTACGAGGCGGAGTTCACCGAGGCGGCCGGCCTGAAGGCCGACGACGAGGTGCGCGTGGCAGGCGTGAAGGTCGGCAAGGTCACCGACGTGACGCTGGACGGCGCGTCGGTGAAGGTCACGTTCAAGGTCAAGGACACTTGGCTCGGCGACAAGACCGCGGCGGCGATCAAGATCAAGACGCTGCTCGGCCAGAAGTACCTCGCGCTCGACCCGGTCGGCGAGAAGGCGCTCGACCCGGGCACGCCGATCCCGAAGGAACGGACGCTGGCGCCCTACGACGTGCTGGACGCGTTCCGGGACCTGTCGTCGACGGTGAACGACATCGACACGGACCAGCTGGCCCAATCCTTCGACGTGCTGTCCCAGACGCTGTCCGGCACCTCCGACAACGTGCGCGGCGCGCTCAACGGCCTGTCGCAGCTGTCCGACACGATCGCCAAGCGGGACACCGAGCTGGCGCAGCTGCTGCAGAACACCAACCAGATCTCGCAGACGCTGGCCGACCGCGACCAGCAGCTGACCCGGCTGCTGCAGGACGGCAACCTCGTCCTGCAGGAGGTCGCGGCGCGTGAGCAGGCGATCTCCACGCTGCTGGCCGGCTCGCAGGAGCTGTCCCGGCAGCTGCAGGGGCTGGTGAGCGACAACGACGCCCAGCTGACGCCGGTGCTGACCTCGCTGGACCAGCTCACCGCGATGCTGCAGCGCAACCAGGACAACCTGGCGCAGGGCATCGCCCGGTTCGCTCCCTACATCCGCGTGTTCACCAACACCGTCGGCAACGGGCACTGGTTCGACAACTACATCTGCGGTCTGATCCTGCCTTCGATCGGCCCCCTGAACGAAGAGGGGTGCAACCAGAAATGACGGAGACCCGCTTCGGCCGATCCCTCGCGCGCGGCGTCGCCGCGGCCTGCGTGCTCGGCCTCGTCGTGGCCGGCGTGCTCTGGTGGACCCTCAAGGACGCCGACAAGAAACACCTCACCGCCTACTTCACCAGCGCGACCGGTCTCTACGTCGGCAACAGCGTGCGGGTGCTCGGCGTGGACATGGGCAAGGTGACCTCGGTCGAGCCGATGGGCGACCGGGTCAAGGTCGTGATGGAGTACGACCGCACGGTGCGGGTGCCCGCCGACGCGCAGGCCGCGATCGTCGCGCCGTCGCTGGTCAGCGACCGGTACGTGCAGCTCGCCCCGGCCTACACCGGCGGCGACGTGATCAGCGAGGGCGCCACCATCCCACTGGAGAAGACCGCGGTGCCGATCGAGGTCGACCAGCTCTACGAGAGCCTGGACAAGATCAGCCGCTCGCTCGGCCCGAACGGGGTCAACCAGAACGGCTCGCTGTCGGACCTGCTGACCACGCTGGCGCAGAACCTGGACGGCAACGGCCAGGCCCTGCACGACACGATCACCAAGCTGAGCCAGGCGTCGAAGACGTTGTCCGGCAACGAGGACGACCTGTTCGGCACGATCTCCAACCTGGCCGACTTCACCACCACCCTGGCCAACAGCGACAACCAGGTGCGCCAGTTCGAGCAGCGGCTGGCCGACGTCTCCGGCTACCTGGCGGGGGAGAAGGACAACCTGGCCGCCACTGTGCAGCAGCTCGGCACCACGCTCGCCACCGTGCAGCAGTTCATCAACAACCACTCCGACCGGCTGAAGTCCAACGTGGACAAGCTGGCCAGCGTGACCCAGGTGCTGGTGGACCAGCGCAGTGCGCTCGCCGAGATCCTCGACGTCGCGCCGGTCGGCCTGAACAACGTGATCAACGCCTACAACGGCTCGTCGGGCACGCTCGACGCGCGGGCCAACCTCAACGAGCTGACCCAGCCGCCGATCGTGATGATCTGCAACCTGCTCAAGCAGACCCCGTCCGCGCTGGACGCGATCGGCGACCTGTGCAGCTCGGTCGCGCCGCTGCTGGACGGCGCGGTGCCGCTGCCGTCGGTCGCGCAGACGGTGCACGCGCTGCAGAACGGCGAGCTGCCGCCGCTGCCGCTCCCGCTGGCGCAGACGGTCTACGGAACGGGGGCGTCGCGATGAGGAAGACGATCGCGCTCGTCGCCGCCGGCGTGGCCGGCGCGCTGACCCTGTCCAGTTGCTCGTTCGGCGGCATCTACGACGTGCCGCTGCCCGGCGGCGCCGATCTCGGCGACCACCCGTACACGGTCAAGGTCCAGTTCAACGACGTGCTCGACCTCGTGCCGCAGGCCGGGGTCAAGGTCAACGAGGTCCCGGTCGGCCGGGTCGAGGCGATCGGCCTGACGCCGGACGGCTGGCACGCCGAGGTCACCGTGAAGCTCAACGGCGACGTCAAGCTGCCCGCCAACTCGCTCGCCAACATCCGGCAGTCCAGCCTCCTCGGCGAGAAGTACGTCGAGCTGGCCTCGCCCGGCGACGACCTGGCGCAGGGCACGCTCACCGACGGCGCGGAGATCCCGCTGGCGCGCACCAACCGCAGCGTCGAGGTGGAGGAGGTGCTCGGCGCGCTGTCCATGCTGCTCAACGGCGGCGGGGTCGAGCAGCTCAACACCATCACCAAGGAGCTCAACGCCGCCACCGAGGGCCGCGAGCCGGACATCCGGCGCCTGCTGGACAACGCCAACCAGCTGGTGTCCACACTGGACGCCCAGTCCGGCGACATCACCCGCGCGCTGGACGGCCTCAACCGGCTCGCCAGCACGCTGGCCGGGCAGAAGGACCAGATCGTCAACGCCATCGACGACCTCGGCCCCGGCATCGGCGTCCTGGAGCAGCAGCGCACCCAGCTGGTCACCATGCTGCAGGCACTGCAGAACCTCTCCGGCGTCACCGTCGACACGCTGAACAAGAGCCAGGAGAACCTGGTCGCCGACCTGCGGGCGCTGCTGCCGACGCTGCAGAAGCTCGGCGAGGCCGGCGCCGACCTGCCCAAGTCGCTGGAGATCCTGCTGACCTACCCGTTCACCGACGCGGCAGTCGACGGCGTGAAGGGCGACTACTTCAACCTCTACGCCAAGATCGACCTCAACCTGCAGAACGTGCTGCAGAACCTGAGCCGCAGCAGGCAGAACCCGCTCGGCGGCGTGCTGCCGGACAGCCTGGCCGGGCTCACCGGCGGCGTCGAGGGCGAACAGGCCAACCAGCCGCCGCCGCTGCCGTTGCCGCAGGATCTGGCGCCGCAGAGCACGGCTGCGACCGGCGCGACCGGGGCGCAGCCGCAACAGACCGGGGTCGCGGGCATCTTCGGCCTGCTGGCGGGGGGTGTGTGATGCTGGTCCGCAAGACCAAGATCCAACTGATCGCGTTCCTGGTCATCTCCGTGGTGGCCGTGGTGTACGCGCTGATCCGGTTCGCCGGGCTCGGGCAGGTGTTCGGCCAGACCGGCTACACGGTCAAGCTGGAGCTGACCCAGTCCGGCGGCATCTTCACCGGGGCCGAGGTCACCTACCGCGGCTACAACATCGGCAAGGTCGGCCAGCTGCGGCTCACCGCCGAGGGGCTGGAAGCGGACCTGGAGATCGCGCCGGACACCCCGCAGGTGCCGGCGAACCTGCAGGCCGTCATCGCCAACCGGTCGGCCGTCGGCGAGCAGTTCGTCGACCTGCGGCCGGTCGCCGACGGCGGTCCTTACCTCGCGGGCGGCTCGGTCATCCCGGCCGCGAAGACCCAGGTGCCGATCGGCACCGACCAGATCATCACCGACCTGGACAGCCTGGCGTCCTCGGTGCCGAAGGACGCGCTGCGGACCGTCGTCGACGAGTCCTACGACGCGTTCAACGGCACCGGCCCGGGCCTGCAGCAGCTGCTGGACACCGCGCGCGACTTCACCGCCACCGCGCAGCAGTACCTGCCGCAGACCGTGCAGCTGCTCGACTCCGGCGAGCGGGTGCTGCAGACGCAGAACCAGCAGGCGGGCAACCTGAAGGAGTTCAGCGCCAACCTCAACGAGCTGTCGGCGACGCTGAAGGGCTCCGACGCCGACATCCGCCGGCTGATCGAGGTCGCTCCCGGCGCGGCGCAGACGCTCAACCAGTTCGTCACCGACCTCGGGCCAGGGCTCGGTGAGCTGACCGCGAACCTGCTGACCACGTCGAACCTGCTGCTGACCCGGCAGGACGGCATCCAGCAGGTGCTCGTCAGCTACCCGGTGCTGGCGGTGGGCGCCCGCAGCGTGGCGCCCGGCGACGGCACCGCGCACCTCGGGCTCGCGCTCAACCTGTTCGACCCGCCGGTGTGCACCAAGGGCTACATGAGCCCGGAGGAGTACCGCACCGGCGCGGAGACGACCCCGCGCGACCCGAACCTGAACTCATACTGCGCGGAGCCCGCGGGCAGCCCGATCGGCGTGCGCGGCGCTCAGAACGCGCCGTACAACGGCGTGCCGGTCGCGCCGACGCCGCAGGACGTGCAGCAGAACTCGACCCGCGACGAGGAGCAGCTGGCGTACATGCGGGGCACCCCCGGCGTCGTCGGCTCGCCGGGCGTCTCGATCACCAGCCTGTCCGCCCTGCTGGGGCTGCCCGGCTGACGCCGCCCACACCCGACCTACCTACTCTGGAGTGTTATGAGTTCGGACGAGGCACGGACCGAGGACGCCGGCTTCCCGGAGCCGCCTGCCGCGGACCCGGCGGCCGGGGACAAGCTGGGCCGGTACCTGGTTCTGGGCACGGCCGCGCTGGCCGCGGCGGCGCTGATCGTGGCCGGGATCTTCGGCGTCCAGTGGTGGGTCGCCTCCGCCGACGACAACCTGGACCTGGCCCAGGCCCGCGACGACGTGGTCAAGGCGGGCACCACGGCGGTCAAGGCGTACACCGAGCTGGACTACACCAACCCGGACGCCTACTTCGCGCAGCAGAAGGCCGTCTCGACCCAGGAGCTGGTCGACCAGATCACCGCGAGCGAGCAGAACTACCGCCAGGCGATGGCCGACGCCAAGACCAAGGTGACCACCACGGTGCAGGACATCGGGGTGGAGGAGCTGGACCTGCACGGCGGGAAGGCGAGCTTCCTGGCCGCGATCAGCACGCTGGTCACCAAGGAGGGCGCGCAGCCCGCCGCCAAGCCGTTGCGGCTGGAGGTGCAGATGACCCGGGTCGGCGACGAGTGGAAGGTGTCCGGGATCGGGTCGGTGCCGCTCGTGAGCGGGCAGTAGCCGTCGCCCCAGGCGTACGAGGAGAGGACCAGTCATGCCACCGTCTCGCCGGCAGCCGCCGCCGGTGCGCCGCCGCCCCAAGGTCGCAGGCGCCGGGATCCGGCGCCCCTCGCCGAGGCCCCGCGACGAGGAGTACACCGAGACCGACGAGGTCAGCGCGCCCGAGGTCGAGGAGGCTTCGGCGCCGGCCGAGCCCGCTTCGGTTGAGGCCGCATCGGTTGAGCCCGAGGAAGCCCCGGCCGAGCCCCGGCGGCCGAGCCCGCGGCCGAAGGCCCGCGACGCGGGGGAGCCGAAGCCGGAGAGCTACGCCGAGGCCGAGGCCGCCGCTGCGGAGGAGGAGCCCGCGGAGCCCGGCCCGCGGCGCAAGACCAGCCCGTACGTCCTGGCCGGCGCGCTGTTCGGCCTGGCGCTGGTGCTGGCCGGGTTCGCGGTGTGGTTCAAGATCGAGGGCAACCGCGTCGACGCGATGACCTCGAACACCGCCCTGCTGGACACCGCTCGTACCGCGGACGTCAGCAAGGCCGCGTCGAACGCCGTGGAGTCGCTGTTCTCCTACGACTTCAACAACATCGCGAAGACCCAGGACGCGGCCAAGGACCTGCTCCTCAACGACGAGGTGAAGGCCACGTACAACCGCATCTTCGGCGAGGTCGAGCGGCTGGCCCCGCAGCAGAAGATCGTGGTCACGGTGAAGGCGACCCGCAGCGCGGTGATCATGCTGGACGGGGACCGCGCGAAGGTCATGGTGTTCGTCGACCAGACCTCGACGCGCACGGACCAGAACCAGACCGCGAGCGGCAGCGCCCAGCTGTGGCTGAACATGCAGTACGTGGACGGGAAGTGGAAGGTCTCGGCGCTCGACACGTACGCGGCAGACCAGCCGACGCCCACGCCGGCGCCGTCCAGCGCGCCCCCGGCGTCGCCGGCGCCGTCCCGCTGACCCAACGGCACCACGGCCCGCCGAGCCCCCGGCCCGGCGGGCCGTTCCGCTGTCCGAGCGAGGCCGGCCCGCCGGCGGCAGGGCGCGCGACTGGCCGGTGGCGGCGGTGCCCCCGGTGCCCGCCCGCCGAGGTGCGCCGTTCTGCTTACTGAGGGGAGGCCGGCCCGGCCGCGCGACCGACCGCCGGACGCGGCGCCGCCGCCCGCCCGATCCCGACTCGGGCGGGGGAGTCCGCGGGACGCGGCCACGGCGGAGCCGCCACGGGCACCAGAAGCAGCCGCCGCCCGTTCCAGAGGCCTGCACGCCGCGGCGCACTCACCCCGTCGCCACTCCCCGAGCCGACTCCAGGGCCTACCGGGGCGCGACGCGACACCCTCCGGCACGTGAAGCGCGCCACTAAAACCAGCCGCGATCGCTCCTCCGCGGCGGCCGGACCGGGGCCGCCGCGCCGCTCCGCGGGGCCCCGCCACAACACCCGAGGACGATCTTGGACCGGCGTGAGCCGAGCCGCAACCCCTGGTGACCACAACCGTCCCAGCGCGCCTCCGCGCGCACGAATCCCCAGGTCGAAGCCGTGTACGGACCGCGATGGCGTTGCGCCAACCGGCGGGTTCGCCGCGTGGCATCTTGACTCTTCGGCGCCGGGGGTTCACGCTTATCGCCAACGGCAGCACCCTGCGGGAGGGTCTGCCGGGAGGCGATGCCTGAGGACGTCGTGATCGAGGCGCGGGCCCCATCGAGAGGCCCCCTCGACAGAACGCGTCGTTCGGGCTAGACTGCTTCTTTGCGCTGCCCTCTTTCAGGCTGCCCGGAGACGGAAGCTAGGATAGTGGGCACACGGCACCCTTGACAGTCGCTTTAGCTGTTGCTAACGCGGCTGCGCACCGCTCATTGTCCCCGGAAGGACGCATCTTGGCAGTCTCTCCCGCGAACCAGGCCACTGCTGCGACCACCTCGGCTGTAACGGAGCCGAACCCGACGGGAATTCCCGGAGCCCCCAAGCGGGTCTCGTTCGCGAAGATCCGCGAGCCCCTCCCCACCCCCAACCTGCTGGACGTGCAGATCCAGTCCTTCCAGTGGTTCACCGGTGACGAGAAGTGGTTCGAGCGCCGCGTGAACGAGGGCGAGGAGAACCCCGTCGGCGGCCTCGAAGAGGTCCTCAACGAGATCTCGCCGATCGAGGACTTCTCCGGTTCGATGTCCCTGTCCTTCTCCGACCCGCGCTTCGACGAGGTCAAGGCCTCCGTCGAGGAGTGCAAGGACAAGGACATGACGTACGCGGCCCCGCTGTTCGTGACCGCCGAGTTCGTCAACAACAACACCGGCGAGATCAAGTCCCAGACGGTCTTCATGGGCGACTTCCCCGTGATGACCGAGAAGGGCACCTTCATCATCAACGGCACCGAGCGTGTCGTGGTGTCCCAGCTGGTCCGGTCGCCCGGTGTCTACTTCGACACCAGCGTCGACAAGACCACCGACAAGGACGTCTTCAGCGTCAAGATCATCCCGAGCCGCGGCGCGTGGCTCGAGTTCGACGTGGACAAGCGCGACACCGTCGGCGTCCGCATCGACCGCAAGCGCCGCCAGCCGGTGACCGTGCTGCTGAAGGCCCTCGGCTGGACCACCGAGCAGATCCGCGAGCGGTTCCACTTCTCGGAGACCCTGCTCGCGACGCTCGAGAAGGACCACACGGCAGGCACCGACGAGGCGCTGCTCGACATCTACCGCAAGCTGCGCCCGGGCGAGCCGCCGACCAAGGAGAGCGCCCAGACGCTCCTGGAGAACCTGTTCTTCAAGGAGAAGCGCTACGACCTGGCCAAGGTCGGCCGCTACAAGCTGAACAAGAAGCTGGGCCTGAACCTGCCGTACGAGACCGGCACCCTCACCGAAGAGGACATCGTCTCGACCATCGAGTACCTGGTCCGCCTGCACGCCGGCGAGACCAAGATGGGCGAGGGCGAGAACGAGGTCCCGGTCGAGGTCGACGACATCGACCACTTCGGCAACCGCCGCATCCGCACCGTGGGCGAGCTGATCCAGAACCAGATCCGGGTCGGCCTGTCCCGCATGGAGCGCGTCGTCCGCGAGCGGATGACCACGCAGGACGTCGAGGCGATCACGCCGCAGACCCTGATCAACATCCGCCCGGTCGTGGCGGCGATCAAGGAGTTCTTCGGCACCTCGCAGCTGTCGCAGTTCATGGACCAGAACAACCCGCTGTCGGGCCTGACCCACAAGCGCCGCCTCAACGCGCTGGGCCCGGGTGGTCTGTCCCGTGAGCGCGCCGGCATGGAGGTCCGCGACGTCCACCCGTCGCACTACGGCCGCATGTGCCCGATCGAGACGCCGGAAGGCCCGAACATCGGCCTGATCGGCTCGCTGTGCTCCTACGCGCGGGTCAACCCGTTCGGCTTCATCGAGACGCCGTACCGGAAGGTCGTCGAGGGCCGGGTCACCGACCAGGTCGACTACCTGACCGCCGACGAGGAGGACCGCTACGTCAAGGCGCAGGCCAACGCGCCGCTGACCGAGGACGGTCACTTCGCCGAGGCCCAGGTCCTTGGCCGACGCAAGGGCGGCGAGGTCGAGCTGCTCGACCCGCTGGAGATCGACTACATGGACGTGTCGCCGCGTCAGATGGTGTCGGTCGCCACCGCGATGATCCCGTTCCTCGAGCACGACGACGCCAACCGCGCGCTGATGGGCGCCAACATGCAGCGCCAGGCCGTGCCGCTGCTGCGCGCCGAGTCGCCGCTGGTCGGCACCGGCATGGAGCTGCGTGCCGCGGTCGACGCCGGTGACGTGCTCGTCGCCGAGCAGGCCGGTGTCGTCGAGGAGCTCTCGGCCGACCTCGTGACGATCATGCACGACGACGGCACCCGCAAGAGCTACGGACTGCACAAGTTCCGCCGCACCAACGCGGGCACCTGCTTCAACCACCGCCCGATCGTGTCGGAGGGCGACCGCGTCGAGGCCGGCCAGGTCATCGCCGACGGCCCGTCCACCGACCAGGGCGAGATGGCGCTCGGCAAGAACCTGCTCGTGGCGATCATGCCGTGGGAGGGCCACAACTACGAGGACGCGATCATCCTCTCCGAGCGCCTGGTGCAGGACGACGTGCTCACCTCGATCCACATCGAGGAGCACGAGATCGACGCCCGCGACACCAAGCTCGGCGCCGAGGAGATCACCCGGGACATCCCGAACGTCTCCGAGGAGGTCCTGGCGGACCTGGACGAGCGCGGCATCGTGCGCATCGGCGCGGAGGTCCGCGACGGCGACATCCTGGTCGGGAAGGTCACGCCGAAGGGTGAGACCGAGCTGACCCCGGAGGAGCGCCTGCTCCGCGCGATCTTCGGCGAGAAGGCCCGCGAGGTCCGCGACACGTCGCTGAAGGTGCCGCACGGCGAGACCGGCAAGGTCATCGGCGTCCGCGTGTTCTCCCGCGAGGAGGACGACGAGCTGCCCCCGGGCGTGAACGAGCTCGTCCGCGTCTACGTCGCGCAGAAGCGGAAGATCCAGCCGGGCGACAAGCTCGCCGGCCGCCACGGCAACAAGGGTGTCATCGGCAAGATCCTGCCGGTCGAGGACATGCCGTTCATGGAGGACGGCACCCCGGTCGACATCATCCTGAACACCCACGGTGTGCCGCGACGGATGAACATCGGCCAGATCCTCGAGCTGCACCTGGGCTGGCTCGCCTCGCAGGGCTGGAAGATCGAGGGCAACCCGGAGTGGGCGCAGAACCTCTCCGAGGAGCTCTACGACGTCGAGCCCGGCACGAACACCGCGACCCCGGTGTTCGACGGCGCGCAGGAAGAGGAGCTCACCGGCCTGCTCGCGTCGACCCGGCCCAACCGGGACGGCGAGCGCATGGTCAAGGAGAACGGCAAGGCGACGCTGCTGGACGGCCGTTCCGGCGAGCCGTTCCCGTACCCGGTGGCCGTCGGCTACATGTACATCCTCAAGCTGCACCACCTGGTGGACGACAAGATCCACGCCCGCTCCACCGGCCCGTACTCGATGATCACCCAGCAGCCGCTGGGTGGTAAGGCGCAGTTCGGTGGCCAGCGCTTCGGTGAGATGGAGTGCTGGGCGATGCAGGCCTACGGCGCGGCCTACACGCTGCAGGAGCTGCTGACGATCAAGTCGGACGACGTGGTCGGCCGCGTGAAGGTGTACGAGGCGATCGTCAAGGGCGAGAACATCCCCGACCCGGGCATCCCGGAGTCGTTCAAGGTTCTCCTCAAGGAGCTGCAGTCGCTCTGCCTGAACGTGGAGGTCCTCTCCAGCGACGGCGCGGCGATCGAGATGCGCGACTCCGACGACGAGGACCTGGAGCGCGCCGCCGCCAACCTCGGCATCAACCTGTCCCGCAACGAGTCGCCCTCGGTGGACGACGTCGTGCAATGACGTAGCGACCGGGAGCGGGGCCACCTCCCGCGGCCCCGCCCCCGGTAGCCGACTCCTCTAGCCGAATCAACCCCAAAGGGGATGCAACGACGTGCTGGACGTCAACTTCTTCGATGAGCTCCGGATCGGCCTGGCGACCGCCGATGACATCCGTCAGTGGTCCTTCGGCGAGGTCAAGAAGCCGGAGACCATCAACTACCGCACCCTGAAGCCGGAGAAGGACGGGCTCTTCTGCGAGAAGATCTTCGGCCCCACCCGGGACTGGGAGTGCTACTGCGGTAAGTACAAGCGGGTCCGCTTCAAGGGCATCATCTGTGAGCGCTGTGGCGTCGAGGTGACCCGCGCCAAGGTGCGCCGTGAGCGGATGGGTCACATCGAGCTGGCCGCGCCCGTCACGCACATCTGGTACTTCAAGGGTGTTCCCTCGCGCCTGGGCTACCTGCTCGACCTGGCGCCGAAGGACCTCGAGAAGATCATCTACTTCGCGGCCTACGTGATCACCGGTGTGAACACCGAGCTGCGGCACAACGACCTGCCGACGCTGGAGAACGAGATCAGCGTCGAGCGGAAGAACATCGAGGCGAAGCGCGACGCCGACATCGAGGCGCGCGCGCAGAAGCTCGAGGCCGACCTCGCCCAGCTCGAGGCCGAAGGCGCCAAGTCCGACGTGCGCCGGAAGGTCAAGGAGGGCGGCGAGCGGGAGATGAAGCAGCTCCGCGACCGCGCCCAGCGCGAGCTGGACCGGCTCGAGGAGATCTGGACCACCTTCACCAAGCTCGAGCCGCGTCAGCTGATCGCGGACGAGACCCTGTACCGCGAGCTGTACGACCGCTACGGCGAGTACTTCACCGGCGGCATGGGCGCGGAGGCCATCCAGAAGCTGGCCACCGAGTTCGACGTCAACGCCGAGGCCGAGAAGCTGCGCGACACCATCCGCAACGGCAAGGGGCAGAAGAAGCTCCGCGCCCTGAAGCGGCTCAAGGTCGTCGCGGCCTTCCAGGCCACCGGCAACGACCCGCGCGGCATGGTCCTCGACGCGGTCCCGGTGATCCCGCCGGACCTGCGCCCGATGGTGCAGCTCGACGGTGGCCGCTTCGCCACCTCGGACCTCAACGACCTGTACCGCCGGGTGATCAACCGGAACAACCGCCTCAAGCGGCTGATCGACCTCGGCGCGCCCGAGATCATCGTCAACAACGAGAAGCGGATGCTGCAGGAGGCCGTCGACGCGCTGTTCGACAACGGCCGCCGCGGCCGTCCGGTCACCGGTCCGGGCAACCGGCCGCTGAAGTCGCTGTCCGACCTGCTCAAGGGCAAGCAGGGCCGGTTCCGCCAGAACCTGCTCGGCAAGCGCGTCGACTACTCGGGCCGTTCGGTCATCATCGTCGGCCCGCAGCTGAAGCTGCACCAGTGCGGTCTGCCCAAGGACATGGCGCTGGAGCTGTTCAAGCCGTTCGTCATGAAGCGGCTGGTCGACCTGAACCACGCGCAGAACATCAAGTCCGCGAAGCGGATGGTGGAGCGGGCCCGCCCGCAGGTGTGGGACGTGCTGGAAGAGGTCATCACCGGTCACCCGGTGCTCCTCAACCGTGCGCCGACCCTGCACCGGCTGGGCATCCAGGCCTTCGAGCCGCAGCTGGTCGAGGGCAAGGCCATCCAGCTGCACCCGCTGGTCTGCGAGGCGTTCAACGCGGACTTCGACGGTGACCAGATGGCGGTGCACCTGCCGCTGTCGGCCGAGGCGCAGGCCGAGGCCCGGATCCTGATGCTGTCGGCGAACAACATCCTGTCGCCGGCGTCGGGCCGCCCGCTGGCCATGCCGCGTCTGGACATGGTCACCGGCCTGTTCCACCTGACCCGTCTCGACGAGAACGCGGTCGGCGCAGGCCAGGCGTTCAGCTCGCCGGCCGAGGCCATCATGGCCTTCGACCGCAAGACGCTGGGCCTGCACGCGCCGATCAAGATCCGCGTCAAGGACCGTCAGCCGAACAAGGCCCAGGTCGCCGAGCTCACCGAGAAGGGCTGGGAGCCCGGTCAGCCGTGGCTGGCCGAGACCACCCTGGGCCGGGTGCTGTTCAACGACCTGCTGCCGGCGGACTACCCGTTCATCAACGAGCCGCTGCCGAAGAAGCGCCAGGCGGCGATCGTGAACGACCTCGCCGAGCGGTACTCGATGACGCAGGTCGCGCAGGTCCTGGACCGGCTCAAGGACGCCGGCTTCTACTGGGCCACCCGCTCGGGTGTCACGGTGTCGATGTTCGACGTCATCGTGCCGCCGGAGAAGAAGGAGATCCTCGACCGGTACGAGGCCAAGGCCGCGCAGGTGGAGAAGCGCTACCAGCGTGGTCAGCTCTCGCACGCCGAGCGCAACAACGAGCTGGTCAAGGTGTGGACCCAGGCGACCGACGAGGTCGCGGAGATCATGGAGGACGCCTTCCCCGAGGACAACCCGATCTCGATGATCGTGAAGTCCGGGGCGGCGGGCAACATGACCCAGGTCCGGTCGCTGGCCGGTATGCGTGGTCTGGTGTCGAACCCGAAGGGTGAGTACATCCCGCGGCCGATCAAGTCGAACTTCCGCGAGGGCCTGTCGGTGGCGGAGTACTTCATCGCCACCCACGGTGCGCGGAAGGGTCTGGCCGACACCGCGCTGCGGACCGCCGACTCGGGTTACCTGACCCGTCGTCTGGTGGACGTGTCGCAGGACGTCATCGTCCGGGAGACCGACTGCGGCACCAGCCGCGGCGTGACCCGGCCGATCGGCGAGAAGCAGCCGGACGGCACCGTGCTGCGCGGCGCGCACGTGGAGACCAGCGTGTACGCCCGGACGCTCGCCCAGGACGTCACCGACGAGCAGGGCAACGTCGTGCTCAACGCGGGCGACGACCTGTCCGACCCGGCCATGGAGAAGCTGATCGCGTTCGGCGTCACCAAGGTCAAGGTCCGCTCGGTGCTGACCTGCGAGTCGGCCGTCGGTGTCTGCGCGATGTGCTACGGCCGCTCGATGGCGACCGGCAAGCTGGTCGACGTGGGTGAGGCCGTCGGTATCGTCGCCGCCCAGTCGATCGGTGAGCCGGGCACGCAGCTGACGATGCGTACCTTCCACCAGGGTGGTGTCGCCGGTGACGACATCACGACCGGTCTGCCCCGTGTCACCGAGCTGTTCGAGGCCCGGGTCCCGAAGGGCAAGGCGCCGATCGCCGACGTCGATGGCCGCGTGCGCATCGAGGAGAGCGAGCGGTTCTGGAAGATCACGCTCATCCCGGACGACGGTGGCGAGGAGATCGTCTTCGACAAGCTGTCGAAGCGTCAGCGCCTGGCCAACACGCCGAACGGGCCGCTGCAGGACGGCGACCACGTGAACGTCGGCCAGCTGCTGCTCGAGGGCACGCCGGACCCGCACGAGGTGCTGCGTGTCATGGGCCCGCGCGAGGCGCAGATGCACCTCGTCGAAGAGGTCCAGAAGGTGTACCGGGCCCAGGGTGTGTCGATCCACGACAAGCACATCGAGGTCATCGTCCGGCAGATGCTGCGCCGGGTGACGATCATCGACTCCGGTTCGACGGACTTCCTGCCGGGCGAGCTGCCCGAGCGGACCAAGTTCGAGAGCACGAACCGGTCGGTCGTGGCCGAGGGTGGCGAGCCGGCCTCGGGCCGCCCGGTGCTGATGGGTATCACGAAGGCCTCGCTGACCACGGACTCGTGGCTGTCGGCGGCGTCGTTCCAGGAGACCACGCGTGTCCTGACCGACGCGGCGATCAACGGCCGCAGCGACAAGCTCGTGGGCCTCAAGGAGAACGTGATCATCGGTAAGCTGATCCCGGCGGGCACCGGCATCAACCGGTACCGGAACATCCAGGTGCAGCCGACGGAGGAGGCCCGGGTGGCGGCGTACGCCATCCCGTCCTACGACGACGGCTACTACACCCCGGACGTCTTCGGCACCGGCACCGGCGCCGCGGTTCCGCTGGACGACTACGACTTCGGTCGCGACTTCCGCTGACCTGAGTTGTCCCGAAGCCCCCGGCTCCCTTCGCGGAGCCGGGGGCTTCGTCGTGTCCGCGGCGGGGCGCGGAGGTAGCGTGAGGCGCGAGTTCACACGAGCGACACGAGGAGGGCGTTGTGAACGCAGAGCAGACCCCGGAGGAGGCGCCGTCGAGAGGGCGGCACGCAGCGCCCGAGGGCGCCCCGACGCACCCGGCGATCGACCTGTCGAGGGACCCCAACCCGGGCAAGCCGGACCACGCCAAGCCCGACGAGGACGACTAGGTCTTTGCACGTGAAAGGGGCCCCAGGCGCGTGCCTGGGGCCCCTTTTCGCGCGGCTCAGAAGTCGAGCTTGCCGCTGATCTCGGCGTCGTCCATGTCCGGATCCCCGGCGGCGCCCCGCCGCTCGACGGCGTCTTTGAACGGCTGAACGGTCTCGCTGGCCGCCTTGGCGGTGCCCGCCAGGTCCGGGACCTTGATCTCCTCGCCGCGTCCGTCCTTCGCGACGTTGTCGTAGGTCGAGAACACCTTCTCCTTGGCGGCCTCGACCGCCGAGTCCCGGATCGTCTTGCCTGCCCGCTCGCGGATCGCGCCGCCGAGGGTCTCGGTGCCGTCCTTGAGCTTGCCGACGAGTTCGTCGCCGAGCTTCTCGGTCAGCGTGCCGTCGACGAGCTTGCCGACCCGGCTGTCCGCGGTGCCCAGGCCGTCGGCGAGCTTCCGGAACCCGGGGATCTTCGCCAGGAACGCCTGGATCCTGCCGATGAGCTCGTTGAGCTTGTCGATGATCTGCTTGAGCTTGAGGACCCAGCGGTTGGCCTTCATGGTCTCCGTGCCCGCTCGCACGGCGGTGGCTCCCGTCGCCACGGTGAGCGAGCCGCCGAACGTGACGGTGGACGCCGCGAGCGCGGCGAGCCAGGTCACGATCAGCCACTCCACGAAGTCGCTGATGATGCTGGTGATCACGTCCTTGATCACGCTCATCACGGCCGAGCTGACCGCGAGCAGTGTCGCGATCTCGCCGGTGGCGCCCGCGGTGCCCTTGAGCCCGTCCCGGAACTCCGCCAACCGTTCGCCCGCCGCCGCGGCAGCGGGGCCCTCCCAGCCGGCGAGGCCCTCGACGAGCAGCTTCTCGGTGTCGGCGCACAGCCGCTCGATGTCCCCGCCCAGCGCGTTGAAGGCGTCCGCGCCTGCCTGCAGTGCCTCGGGATCGCCGGTGACCAGTTCGAGCGCCTCGTTGAGCGGCTCGATCCAGCTGATCAGGAAGCTCACGCCGTTGGAGATCAGCCAGCCCAGCGGGTCGGACACGATGCCGGTGATGGTGCCGGCCGCCTCGTCCACGAAGCTCGTGGCGGCACTGAGCGTCTGGAAGCCCTCGCTCGCCAGCGTCTGGAGGTCGCCGTCCTCCATCGCCTGCCGGAGCTTGGACGTGGCGTCGAACGCCTGCTCGCCCTTGTCGTAGAGCTTTCCCGCCGGAGTGTCCGCGAAGCGCTCCAGGTTCGCCTCGGCGTCGTACTCGCCGGCGATGTCGCCGAGGTGGCTGACCAGCGCCTCTTCGTTGGTGGGCACGTCAGACCACCCCCTCGGCTGCCTCGTCGAGGTCTTCGCCGATGTCCCGGAACGCGGCGACTACGCCGTCGTCCATGGCGGCGTACATGTCGGCCGCCTTCGTCAGCTTCGCGCCGATCGCCTGGTAGCCCTCGGCCATCTGGGCCAGGTGGTCCTTCAGCTGGCCCAGCATGTCCCGGTAGACGGTGTGCACGACGGGCTGCCCGAGCAGACCCCACGACGCCGGCGGCACATCGGCGTCCTGCAGCTGCTGCTGCAACGCGCTGACCTGCGAAGTCTGCGCCGCCGCCGCGGCGGCCGTCTTGCGCAGCGCTCCGACGTCGACCGAGAAACCCCCGCTCACCGGCGCTCACCCTCGTCGAACGGGTCCAGGAAGTCGTCGTCCTCGGCGGGCCTGCGGCGGACCTCCGGGCGGGCCGGCCGGGACGGCTGCTGCTCGGCCAGGAAGTCCTCCTCGGCGAAGTCCGCGCCCTGGTCGATGGGCCGCTGCGGCACCACCGGGCGTTCGTCCGCGACCGTCGCCTTCAGCGCGGCCACGCTGGTGCCGAACGCCTCCGCCTGGGTCTGCAGCACCTGCTCCAGCACGTTGCTGGACGGCCCGAGCGCGTCCTGCACGATCGCGGCCTGCCGGCGCGCCGCCGCGGCCACCGCCTCGTGGATCGTCGCCGTGATGGTCGACGACAGCTGGATCGCGCTGCCCTGCAGCGCCTCCTCGCTCACCCGCACCGACTGCACGCTCCCGCCCGGCCCGGCGACGACCGTCACGGCCCGGTCGGGGGAGGACACGGTGACCGACAACTCGCCGATCTCGTCCTTCATCCGGGTGAACGCGGCCTGCCGCTGCTCACCCTGCTGCTTCAGCTCGTCGATCCGGCGCAGCTTCTGCTGCAGCTGCTCGACGAGGTCGCCGTGGCTGCCGTACGCCATGCAGGTCCCTCCCCGTGGTGAATTGCGCACCTTCGGTATCGGATCATGCACCACACGTGTGTGCGGCGGGCGCGCTTCCGGGCAACTCACCGATTCGATTGATCACTTTTCGCCACGCGGGAATTCCGCCGCCAATTCCGGCGTTGTAACACTCGCCGAAGATGCCCCCCGACCTGCTCGAACGCGCAGGCCGACGGTGTCCCGACAGTTGGCGGAAGGGTCCTGCGAGGCCGTCTTTCCGCTAGACTCGCCACACCACCTTCTCGCCGGAGCCGGGGTGTGAGCCCGTTAGGGACCCCCGATGCCACCGCCTGCCACAAGGGCGGGTATCTTTGACGACTGTGCCCGGCATGCGTCGGGCCGCTCTGCGTGCTTTTCGGCCAAGCGGGGATGCTCCGGCATCGTGGCGACGGCCGCGGCGAAGCGGAGCTCCACGGAAATCCGAGGGAACGTTAGCGGTCGAGAGACCCAGACGCGGGCCGACACGCCCGACCTCGGGGGCCGGGGAGACCAAGACGGAACAAGCAAGACGCGACAGAAGGCTGGTCCATTGCCCACGATCCAGCAGCTGGTCCGCAAGGGCCGCCAGGACAAGGCTGCCAAGCAGAAGACCGCGGCCCTCAAGGGGAGTCCGCAGCGGCGTGGCGTGTGCACCCGCGTGTACACCACGACGCCCAAGAAGCCGAACTCGGCGCTGCGCAAGGTCGCGCGTGTCAAGCTGACCAGCGGCATCGAGGTCACCGCCTACATCCCGGGCGAGGGCCACAACCTGCAGGAGCACTCGATGGTGCTCGTGCGCGGTGGTCGTGTGAAGGACCTGCCCGGCGTTCGCTACAAGATCATCCGCGGTTCGCTCGACACCCAGGGTGTGAAGAACCGCAAGCAGGCGCGCAGCCGGTACGGCGCGAAGAAGGAGAAGAGCTAATGCCCCGCAAGGGTCCGGCCCCGAAGCGGCCGCTGATCTCCGACCCGGTCTACGGTTCTCCGCTGGTCACGCAGCTGATCAACAAGGTGCTGACCGACGGCAAGCGCTCGCTGGCCGAGCGCATCGTCTACGGCGCGCTGGAAGGCGCCCGTGAGAAGACCGGCACGGATCCCGTCGTCACGCTGAAGCGTGCGCTGGACAACGTGAAGCCGAGCATCGAGGTGAAGAGCCGCCGCGTCGGTGGTGCCACCTACCAGGTGCCGATCGAGGTCAAGCCGGGCCGCTCGACGACCCTTGCGCTGCGGTGGATCGTCAGCTTCTCCCGCGCCCGCCGCGAGAAGACCATGATCGAGCGCCTGCAGAACGAGCTGCTCGATGCGAGCAACGGCCTCGGGGCCAGCGTGAAGCGCCGCGAGGACACCCACAAGATGGCCGAGTCCAACAAGGCGTTCGCCCACTACCGGTGGTGAACGTAGCCCGGCTGCCGAGACAAGCCAGGCCGGGCCCCAAGCTTCGAGACAGGGGAACAGTGCAGTGGCACGCGACGTGCTGACCGACCTGAACAAGGTCCGCAACATCGGCATCATGGCTCACATCGACGCCGGTAAGACCACCACCACCGAGCGGATCCTGTTCTACACCGGGATCAACTACAAGATCGGCGAGGTGCACGACGGCGCCGCGACGATGGACTGGATGGAGGAGGAGCAGAAGCGGGGTATCACCATCACCTCGGCTGCCACCACCACCTTCTGGGCCGACCACCAGATCAACATCATCGACACCCCCGGCCACGTCGACTTCACCGTCGAGGTGGAGCGTTCGCTGCGGGTGCTCGACGGTGCCGTTGCCGTCTTCGACGGCAAGGAGGGTGTCGAGCCCCAGTCCGAGCAGGTCTGGCGCCAGGCCGACAAGTACGAGGTCCCGCGCATCTGCTTCGTCAACAAGATGGACAAGCTGGGTGCGGACTTCTACTTCACCGTCCGCACCATCGAGGAGCGCCTCGGTGCGCGCCCGCTGGTCATCCAGCTGCCGATCGGCGCCGAGAGCGACTTCCAGGGCGTCATCGACCTGGTCCGCATGAAGGCGCTGACCTGGCGGGGCGAGGTCAAGAAGGGCGAGGACTACGAGGTCGAGGAGATCCCGGCCGACCTCGCCGACAAGGCCGCCGAGTACCGCGACAAGCTGATCGAGGCCGTCGCGGAGACCGACGACGCCCTGATGGAGAAGTACTTCGGCGGCGAGGAGCTGTCCGAGGCCGACATCAAGGCCGGCATCCGCAAGCTGACGGTCGCCCGCGAGGCGTACCCGGTGCTGTGCGGCTCCGCGTTCAAGAACAAGGGCGTGCAGCCCATGCTGGACGCGGTGATCGACTACCTGCCGTCGCCGCTGGACGTCCCCGCCGTCGAGGGCACCCTCACCGACGGTGAGACCGCCGCGTCGCGGAAGCCGTCGGTCGACGAGCCGTTCGCGGCTCTCGCGTTCAAGATCGCCGCGCACCCGTTCTTCGGCAAGCTGACCTACGTCCGGGTGTACTCGGGCAAGGTCGCCGCCGGCGCGCAGGTCATCAACTCGACCAAGGAGCGCAAGGAGCGCATCGGGAAGCTCTTCCAGATGCACTCCAACAAGGAGAACCCGGTCGACGAGGCCCAGGCCGGCCACATCTACGCGGTCATCGGCCTGAAGGACACCACGACCGGTGACACCCTGTGCGACCCGCAGAACCCGATCGTCCTCGAGTCGATGACCTTCCCGGAGCCGGTCATCAAGGTGGCCATCGAGCCCAAGACGAAGGCCGACCAGGAGAAGCTGTCGACCGCGATCCAGAAGCTGGCCGAGGAGGACCCCACCTTCCAGGTCCAGCTGGACGAGGAGACCGGTCAGACGATCATCGCGGGCATGGGCGAGCTGCACCTCGAGGTGCTGGTCAACCGCATGAAGTCCGACTACAAGGTCGAGGCGAACATCGGTAAGCCGCAGGTCGCCTACCGCGAGACGATCCGCCGCACGGTCGAGAAGTACGAGTACACGCACAAGAAGCAGACCGGTGGTTCTGGTCAGTTCGCGCGCGTGATCATCAAGCTGGAGCCGCTGTCCACTGGCGACGGCGCCCTCTACGAGTTCGACAACAAGGTCACCGGTGGCCGCGTGCCGCGCGAGTACATCCCGTCGGTGGACGCCGGTGCCCAGGACGCCATGCAGTACGGTGTCCTCGCCGGTTACCCGCTGGTCGGGCTGAAGGTGACCCTGTTGGACGGCGCTTACCACGAGGTCGACTCGTCGGAAATGGCCTTCAAGATCGCCGGTTCCATGGCGCTCAAGGAGGCCGCGCGCCAGGCCAGCCCGGTTCTGCTCGAGCCGGTCATGGCCGTCGAGGTGACCACCCCCGAGGACTACATGGGTGACGTCATCGGCGACCTCAACTCTCGCCGTGGCCAGATCCAGGCCATGGACGAGCGGGCAGGCACCCGAGTCGTGAAGGCACTGGTTCCGCTGTCCGAGATGTTCGGGTACGTCGGCGACCTGCGGTCTCGTACCCAGGGTCGGGCGAACTACTCGATGACGTTCGACTCCTACGCCGAGGTTCCCTCGAACGTCGCGAAGGAGATCATCGCGAAGGCGACGGGGGAGTAAACCCCTCCGCACCCAACGCGGGCGCGCACAGGGGCCTCCCCTAGGGTCCGCACAACCGACCAGATCGATCGCCGTTCGGCTGCCACGCCGTCCGGTGAAGCAAAAGCAAGAGTCCAGGAGGACATTCCAGTGGCGAAGGCGAAGTTCGAGCGGAGCAAGCCGCACGTCAACATCGGGACCATCGGTCACGTCGACCACGGCAAGACCACGCTGACCGCGGCGATCACCAAGGTTCTGCACGACAAGTACCCGGAGCTCAACGAGTCCCGGGCGTTCGACCAGATCGACAACGCGCCGGAAGAGAAGCAGCGCGGCATCACGATCAACATCTCGCACGTCGAGTACCAGACCGAGAAGCGTCACTACGCCCACGTGGACGCCCCCGGTCACGCGGACTACATCAAGAACATGATCACCGGTGCCGCCCAGATGGACGGCGCGATCCTGGTGGTCGCCGCGACCGACGGCCCGATGCCGCAGACCCGTGAGCACGTGCTGCTCGCCCGCCAGGTCGGCGTGCCCTACATCGTGGTGGCCCTGAACAAGGCCGACATGGTGGACGACGAGGAGATCCTCGAGCTGGTCGAGCTGGAGGTCCGCGAGCTGCTGTCCTCGCAGGAGTTCCCCGGCGACGACGCCCCCGTGGTCAAGGTCTCCGGCCTCAAGGCCCTCGAGGGCGACGCCAAGTGGGCCGAGTCGGTTCTCGAGCTCATGCAGGCCGTCGACGACAACGTGCCGGACCCGGTGCGTGACCTCGACAAGCCGTTCCTGATGCCGATCGAGGACGTCTTCACCATCACCGGCCGCGGCACCGTCGTGACCGGTCGCGTGGAGCGCGGCCAGATCAACGTCAACGAAGAGGTCGAGATCGTGGGTATCCGCGAGAAGTCGACCAAGACCACCGTCACCGGTGTCGAGATGTTCCGCAAGCTGCTCGACTCGGGCCAGGCCGGTGACAACGTCGGTCTGCTGCTCCGCGGCATCAAGCGCGAGGACGTCGAGCGCGGCCAGGTCGTCGTGAAGCCCGGCACCACGACTCCGCACACGGAGTTCGAGGGCTCGGTCTACATCCTGTCCAAGGACGAGGGTGGCCGGCACACGCCGTTCTTCAACAACTACCGCCCGCAGTTCTACTTCCGCACGACCGACGTGACCGGTGTCGTCACCCTCCCCGAGGGCACCGAGATGGTCATGCCGGGTGACAACACCGAGATCAAGGTGCAGCTCATCCAGCCGGTCGCCATGGACGAGGGTCTGCGGTTCGCCATCCGTGAGGGTGGCCGGACCGTCGGCGCGGGCCAGGTCACCAAGATCATCAAATGATTCCATCCGGCCCCGGAGTGCTTATAGCACCCCGGGGCCGGGTTGTGGAACCACGTGTGCGACACTAGTTGAGTTGCTCGTTGCGGGGCGGCCGATATCTCTAGAGAAATCGGCCGCCCCGGCGCGAGCGGCCTTGGTCCGTGGGTTTCCCAGGGGGAGACCGCGGGCGCGACAGATGGCCGGCACGGCCGTCTCGCGGTGAAGACCAACCGGCACGACGACGATCCTCCTGCGGGATCAGTCTGCGCAGCGGGCGCGACACGCCCGACCGCGTGGATCGGACGCGAGGGCGTTGACGTGCGGAAACCGGCGCGAATGCGCGGGTAGAGATAGCGGCACAAGACGAAGGAACGAGCTGCGACCATGGCGGGACAGAAGATCCGCATCAGGCTCAAGGCCTACGACCACGAGGCGATCGATGCCAGCGCGCGCAAGATCGTCGAGACGGTGACGCGCACCGGCGCCTCGGTCGTCGGACCTGTGCCGCTGCCCACCGAGAAGAACGTTTACTGCGTCATCCGCTCGCCGCACAAGTACAAGGACTCGCGCGAGCACTTCGAGATGCGCACGCACAAGCGGCTGATCGACATCCTCGACCCGACGCCGAAGACGGTCGACGCGCTCATGCGCATCGACCTCCCGGCGAGCGTCGACGTCAACATCCAGTAAGCGTTGGGCGAGCGGCGGAGATAAGAGACTCATGTCTGACAGGCAAGTAAAGGGCATCCTGGGCACCAAGCTCGGCATGACCCAGGTCTTCGGCGAGGACAACCGGATCGTTCCGGTGACCGTCGTGCAGGCCGGGCCGAACGTGGTGACCCAGATCCGTACCCAGGACAACGACGGCTACCAGGCCGTGCAGCTGGCTTTCGGCGCCGTGGACCCGCGCAAGGTCAACAAGCCGGTGACCGGCCACTTCCAGAAGGCCGGCGTGACGCCGCGGCGTTACCTCGCCGAGCTGCGCACGACCGACGCCGAGAGCTACGAGGTCGGCCAGGAGATCACCGCCGAGGTGTTCCCCGCCGGCTCGCGCGTCGACGTCACGGGCACCAGCAAGGGCAAGGGCTACGCCGGTGTCATGAAGCGTCACGGCTTCAAGGGCCAGGGCGCCAGCCACGGTAACCAGGCGAAGCACCGCGCCCCCGGCTCGATCGGTGGCTGCGCCACCCCGGGCCGCGTCTTCAAGGGCCTGCGGATGGCCGGCCGCATGGGTGGCGTCAAGGTCACCACGCAGGGCCTGACCGTCCACGACGTGCGCGCCGAAGAGGGCCTGCTGCTGATCAAGGGCGCCGTTCCCGGCCCCAAGGGCAGCCTCGTCTTCGTCAAGACCGCCGCGAAGGGTGGTGCTACCGAATGACCAGCGTCGAGCTGAAGACCCCGGCCGGCAGCGCCGAGGGCACCGTCGAGCTCCCCGCCGAGATCTTCGACGTGCAGGCCAACGTGCCGCTGATGCACCAGGTCGTGGTGGCCCAGCAGGCCGCCGCGCGCCAGGGCACGCACGACACGAAGACCCGCGGCGAGGTCTCCGGTGGCGGCAAGAAGCCGTACCGCCAGAAGGGCACCGGCCGCGCCCGCCAGGGTTCGACCCGCGCCCCGCAGTTCGCCGGCGGTGGCACCGTCCACGGCCCCACGCCGCGCGACTACACCCAGCGCACCCCGAAGAAGATGAAGGCCGCCGCCCTGCGTGGCGCCCTCTCCGACCGGGCGCGCGCCGGCCAGGTGCACGTCATCACCGAGCTGGTGTCGGGCGAGAAGCCCAGCACCAAGGAGGCGAAGAAGGTCCTCGCCGCCGTGACCCAGGCCAAGCGCCTGCTGGTCGTGCTGCACCGCGAGGACGAGCAGGGCTGGCTGTCGGCCCGCAACCTGCCGAACGTGCACCTGATCAACCCCGACCAGCTCAACACCTACGACGTGCTGGTCAACGACGACGTGGTGTTCACCAAGGCCGCGTACGACGCCTTCATCGCCGGTCCCGTCAAGGGCAAGGCGGCCAAGGCTTCGGCTCGGGCCAGCGAGGTTGAAGGGAGTGAAGCGCAGTGAGCAGCGTTGCCATCCCGGACCCTCGTGACATCGTGCTCGCGCCGGTGATCTCCGAGAAGTCCTACGGGCTCCTCGAGGACCACAAGTACACGTTCGAGGTCCGGCCGGACGCCAACAAGACGCAGATCAAGATCGCCGTCGAGCAGATCTTCGGCGTCAAGGTCGTCAGCGTGAACACGCTGAACCGGCAGGGCAAGCGCAAGCGGACCCGCTACGGCTTCGGCAAGCGCAAGAACGTCAAGCGCGCCGTCGTGACGCTGTCCGCCGAGAGCAAGCCGATCGAGATCTTCGGCGGACCCGCCGCGTAAGGGACGGAAAGCTGTCATGGGTATTCGTAAGTACAAGCCGACGACTCCGGGCCGCCGTGGCTCGAGCGTGTCGGACTTCGCCGAGATCACCCGGTCCGAGCCGGAGAAGTCGCTGCTGCGCCCGCTGAGCAAGTCGGGCGGCCGCAACTCCTCGGGCAAGATCACCACCCGGCACAAGGGTGGCGGCCACAAGCGGGCCTACCGGGTCATCGACTTCCGGCGCAACGACAAGGACGGCATCCCGGCCAAGGTCGCGCACATCGAGTACGACCCCAACCGGACCGCCCGCATCGCGCTGCTGCACTACGCGGACGGCGAGAAGCGCTACATCATCGCGCCGGACAAGCTCAAGCAGGGCGACACGGTGGAAGCCGGCCCGCGCGCCGACATCAAGCCGGGCAACAACCTGCCGCTGCGCAACATCCCGGTCGGCACCGTGGTGCACGCCATCGAGCTGCGTCCCGGTGGCGGCGCGAAGATCGCCCGCTCCGCCGGCGCCCGCGTGCAGCTGGTCGCCAAGGACGGCCCGTACGCCCAGCTGCGGATGCCCTCGGGCGAAATCCGCAACGTGGACGTGCGCAACCGCGCCACCGTCGGCGAGGTCGGCAACTCCGAGCACCAGAACATCAACTGGGGCAAGGCGGGCCGCAACCGCTGGCGCGGCAAGCGCCCGACCGTCCGTGGTGTCGTCATGAACCCGGTCGACCACCCGCACGGTGGTGGTGAGGGCAAGACCTCGGGTGGTCGCCACCCGGTCAACCCGAACGGCAAGCCGGAGGGCCGCACCCGCCGCCGCAAGCCGTCCGACGCACTGATCGTCCGCCGCCGGCGTACCGGCAAGAAGCGCTGAGCAGGGAGGTAAGACAACATGCCGCGTAGCCTGAAGAAGGGCCCGTTCGTGGACGACCACCTGCTCAAGAAGGTGGACGCGCTCAACGAGTCGGGCAAGAAGACCGTGATCAAGACCTGGTCCCGCCGGTCCACGATCATCCCGGACATGCTGGGTCACACCATCGCGGTGCACGACGGCCGCAAGCACGTGCCGGTGTTCGTCAGCGAGGCCATGGTCGGCCACAAGCTTGGCGAGTTCGCTCCGACGCGGACCTTCAAGGGTCACGTCAAGGATGACCGGAAGTCGCGCCGCCGCTGAGCGGGCACACGAGAGTTAGGGAAAGCAAGCGATGACAGCCCCAGAAACCGCTCCGGCCCAGGTGGCCGTGGCGCGGGCTCGCTTCGTCCGGGACTCGCCGACGAAGGTGCGCCGGGTGATCGAGCTGATCAAGGGTCTTAGCGCCGCCGAAGCCCTCGCCGTGCTCCGGTTCTCGCCGTACGCGGCGAGCCAGCCGGTGGCGAAGGTGCTCGCCAGCGCCGTGGCCAACGCCGAGAACAACCTCAACCTGGACCCGGACACGCTGTTCGTGAAGAACGCGTATGCCGACGAGGGCCCGACCCTCAAGCGCATCCAGCCGCGCGCCCAGGGCCGTGCGTACCGGATCCGGAAGCGCACCAGCCACATCACGGTCGAGGTGGAGTCGCGTCCGGAAGCGAAGAAGAGCGGTAAGAAGAAGGCAGGTGGCCGCTAGTGGGCCAGAAGATCAACCCGCACGGCTTCCGGCTGGGGATCACCACCGACTGGAAGTCGCGCTGGTACGCCGACAAGCAGTACGCGGAGTACGTGGCCGAGGACGTCAAGATCCGCAAGCTGCTGTCCACGGGCATGGAGCGCGCCGGCATCTCCAAGGTCGAGATCGAGCGCACCCGTGACCGCGTGCGGGTCGACATCCACACCGCGCGTCCGGGCATCGTGATCGGCCGCCGCGGCGCGGAGGCCGACCGGATCCGCGGCTCGCTGGAGAAGCTGACCGGCAAGCAGGTCCAGCTGAACATCCTCGAGGTCAAGAACCCCGAGGCCGACGCGCAGCTGGTCGCCCAGAGCGTCGCCGAGCAGCTGTCCAACCGCGTGGCGTTCCGCCGCGCGATGCGCAAGGCGATCCAGACGACCATGCGTTCGTCGCAGGTCAAGGGCATCCGCGTGCAGTGCAGCGGCCGCCTCGGCGGTGCCGAGATGTCGCGGTCGGAGCACTACCGCGACGGCCGGGTCCCGCTGCACACGCTGCGCGCGGACATCGACTACGGCTTCTTCGAGGCCCGCACCACCTTCGGCCGCATCGGCGTGAAGGTGTGGATCTACAAGGGTGACCTGGTCGGCGGCCTGAAGGCCAAGGCCGAGCGGGACGCCGCGGCCGCCAACGAGCGTCCGCGCCGGGAGCGTCCGTCGCGCCCGCGCCGTTCCGGCGCCCAGGGCACGACGCCGACCTCGACCGAAGCCGGCCGCGCCGCTGCCGCCGCGAAGGCCGACACGGATGTCGCGACCAGCGAGGCGCCCGCGCAGGGTTCGCCGGACGCGGCCGAGAAGACGGAGGGCTGAGGCGTGCTCGTCCCACGCAAGGTCAAGCACCGCAAGCAGCACTCGCCGAAGCGCGCCGGTGCCGCCAAGGGCGGCACGAAGGTCACCTTCGGTGAGTACGGCATCCAGGCGCTTGAGCACCACTACGTGACCAACCGGCAGATCGAGTCCGCTCGTATCGCCATCACCCGGCACATCAAGCGTGGCGGCAAGGTCTGGATCAACATCTTCCCGGACCGCCCGCTCACCAAGAAGCCGGCCGAAACCCGCATGGGTTCCGGTAAGGGTTCGCCCGAGTGGTGGGTCGCCAACGTGAAGCCGGGCCGCGTCATGTTCGAGCTGAGCTTCCCGAACGAGGCCCAGGCTCGTGAGGCGCTGCGCCGCGCGATCCACAAGCTCCCCATGAAGTGCCGCATCGTGACCCGTGAAGGTGGTGAGTTCTGATGGCGCAGGCAGGTGTCGCCGCCGCAGAGCTGCGTGAGCTCACCAACGAGGAGCTCGTGCTGCGCCTGAAGGAAGCCAAGGAGGAGCTGTTCAACCTCCGCTTCCAGATGGCCACCGGGCAGCTGGACAACAACCGCCGCCTCCGCACCGTCCGTGCCGACATCGCTCGGATCTACACGGTGATGCGGGAGCGCGAGCTCGGCCTGTCCGTTTCCCCCGACGCCGAGAATGAAGAAGGTGCTGCCTGATGAGTGAGCAGACCCCAGAGCTCGCCGCGCAGCCGGTGCAGAGCGCCGAATCCGGTCGCAACTACCGCAAGGTCCGTGAGGGTTACGTCGTCTCGGACAAGATGGACAAGACGATCGTGGTCGAGCTCGAGGACCGCAAGAAGCACCGCCGCTACGGCAAGGTTCTCCGCTCCACCAGCAAGGTGAAGGCGCACGACGAGGAGAACACCGCCGGCATCGGTGACCGCGTGATCCTCATGGAGACCCGCCCGACCTCGGCCACCAAGCGGTGGCGGCTCGTGCGGATCGTGGAGAAGGCCAAGTAATCGGAGGCCCATCTCGGGCCTCCTCCGTTCCGCCAGGCTCGCCGGAAGGTGAGAACCGGCGCGACATACAGGAGTTGACGTGATCCAGCAGGAGTCGCGGCTGCGAGTCGCCGACAACACGGGTGCCAAGGAGATCCTCTGCATCCGCGTGCTCGGTGGCTCGGGACGGCGCTACGCGGGTATCGGCGACATCATCGTCGCCACCGTCAAGGACGCCATCCCGGCTGCCGGGGTGAAGAAGGGTGACGTGGTCAAGGCCGTCGTCGTCCGCACGACGAAGGAGCGGCGTCGCCCGGACGGCTCCTACATCAAGTTCGACGAGAACGCCGCCGTGCTCATCAAGAACGACAACGAGCCGCGCGGCACCCGCATCTTCGGCCCGGTCGGCCGTGAGCTGCGTGACCGCAAGTTCATGAAGATCATCTCGCTGGCGCCGGAGGTGCTCTGATGAAGGTGAAGAAGGGCGACACGGTCGTCGTCATCGCCGGCAAGGACAAGGGCGCCAAGGGCAAGGTCATCAAGGCCTACCCGGAGCGCCAGCGGGTGCTGGTCGAGGGCGTGAACCGGATCAAGAAGCACACCCGGATCTCCCAGACCCAGCGCGGCGCGCAGTCCGGCGGCATCGTGACGCAGGAGGCCCCGATCCACGTGTCGAACGTGATGGTCGTGGACTCCGACGGCAAGCCGACCCGCGTGGGCTACCGCATCGGCGAGGACGGCAAGAAGGTTCGCATCTCGCGCCGGACCGGTAAGGACATCTGATGACGACCGCAGAGAAGATCGTGCCGCGGTTGAAGACGCGGTACCGCGAAGAGATCAAGGGCGAGCTCCGCAGCGAGTTCGGCTACGAGAACGTCCACCAGATCCCGGGCGTGGTCAAGGTCGTCGTCAACATGGGTGTCGGCGACGCCGCGCGGGACAGCAAGCTGATCGACGGTGCGATCCGCGACCTCGCGGCCATCACCGGTCAGAAGCCCGAGGTGCGCCGGGCGCGCAAGTCCATCGCGCAGTTCAAGCTGCGTGAGGGCCAGCCGATCGGTGCGCGCGTGACGCTGCGCGGCGACCGCATGTGGGAGTTCCTGGACCGGCTGCTGACGATCGCGCTGCCGCGTATCCGCGACTTCCGCGGGCTGTCGGCCAAGCAGTTCGACGGCAACGGCAACTACACCTTCGGTCTCAACGAGCAGTCCATGTTCCACGAGATCGACCCCGACTCCATCGACCGCCCGCGCGGCATGGACGTCACCGTTGTCACCACCGCTACCACCGACGACGAGGGCCGCGCGCTGCTCCGCAAGCTCGGCTTCCCGTTCAAGGAGAACTGATGGCCAAGAAGGCTCTGATCGCCAAGGCGGCCCGCAAGCCGAAGTTCAAGGTGCGTGCCTACACGCGCTGCAACAAGTGCGGCCGGCCCCACTCGGTGTTCCGCAAGTTCGGACTGTGCCGGGTTTGCCTGCGCGAGATGGCGCACGCGGGCGAACTCCCCGGTGTGTCCAAGTCCAGCTGGTAGGAACGACAGAAGCTCCCACTTCGCCACAGGCCCTCTGACTAGGGGGAACCAGGCGAGAAAGGTTGAAGGTCACCATGACGATGACCGACCCCATCGCAGACTTCCTGACACGTCTGCGGAACGCCAACTCGGCGTACCACGACGAGGTCGTGGTGCCGCACTCGAAGCTCAAGGCGAACATCGCCGAGATCCTGAAGCGCGAGGGTTACATCTCGGGCTACCGGGACGAGCCGGGTGAGAAGCACAAGAACCTCATCGTGGAACTGAAGTACGGCCGCAACCGCGAGCGCAGCATCGCCGGTCTGCGCCGCGTGTCCAAGCCGGGTCTGCGGGTGTACGCCAAGTCGACCGAGCTGCCGAGCGTGCTGGGCGGGCTGGGCATCGCGATCATCTCGACGTCGGGCGGCCTTCAGACCGACCGGCAGGCCAAGCGCAACGGTGTGGGCGGGGAAGTCCTCGCCTACGTCTGGTAACGGAAGGGAGAGCAGGCATGTCGCGCATCGGTAAGCAGCCGATCACCGTCCCTTCCGGGGTCGAGGTGACCATCGACGGCCAGAACATTTCGGTGAAGGGTCCCAAGGGCACCCTTTCGCACACCATCGCCGAGCCGATCACGGTCGAGCGCGGTGAGGACGGCGCGCTGCTGGTCAAGCGCCCGGACGACGAGCGGGAGAGCCGTGCGCTGCACGGTCTGACCCGCACGCTGGTCAACAACCTGGTCGTGGGTGTGACCGAGGGTTACGAGAAGAAGCTCGAGATCCACGGTGTCGGTTACCGCGTCCAGGCCAAGGGCAGCAACCTCGAGTTCGCCCTCGGCTACAGCCACCCCGTGCTGATCGAGGCGCCGGAGGGCATCACCTTCAAGGTCGAGACCCCGACCCGGTTCTCCGTGTCCGGCATCGACAAGCAGAAGGTCGGCCAGATCGCCGCGGTGATCCGCCGGCTCCGCCGTCCGGACCCGTACAAGGGCAAGGGGCTGCGCTACGAGGGTGAGCGCATCCGTCGCAAGGTCGGAAAGACGGGTAAGTGATCATGAGCGAAACGGCAACGAAGAAGCGGAAGCCGGTCGGCAAGGACATCTCGACCCGGCGCCGCGTCGCGAAGGCGCGCCGTCACTTCCGGCTTCGCAAGAAGGTCGGCGGGACCGCCCAGCGGCCCCGACTGGTCATCCACCGGTCCTCGCGGCACATCACGGTCCAGGTGATCGACGACGTGGCAGGCCACACGGTCGCCTCGGCGTCGAGCCTCGAGGCCGACGTGCGTGCGCTCGAGGGCGACAAGAAGGCCAAGGCCGCCAAGGTCGGCGAGCTCGTGGCCGCCCGTGCCAAGGGTGCGGGCATCTCCAGCGTCGTGTTCGACCGCGGTGGCAACCGCTACCACGGCCGCATCGCCGCGCTGGCCGACGCCGCTCGCGAGGCGGGGTTGGAGTTCTGAGAACCATGCACATGCTCGCGAATGGAAGGAAAGCCTGATGCCGGGACGTACACGGCAGGGCGGTGGACAGGGCGGTCCGGGCGGCAACGACCGCGACCGTCGTGACCGCCGCGACCGCCGCGACGGTGGCCGTGGCGGGGCCGGCCAGGAGAAGACCCCGCACCTCGAGCGCGTCGTCGCGATCAACCGCGTCGCCAAGGTCGTGAAGGGTGGTCGTCGCTTCAGCTTCACCGCCCTGGTGGTCGTCGGTGACGGCGACGGTCAGGTCGGCGTCGGCTACGGCAAGGCCAAGGAAGTTCCCGCGGCCATCGCCAAGGGCGTCGAGGAAGCGAAGAAGAACTTCTTCCGCGTTCCCCGGATCGCCGGCACCATCCCGCACCCGGTCCAGGGTGAGGAGGCCGCCGGTGTGGTCCTGCTCCGCCCGGCCAGCGCCGGTACCGGTGTCATCGCCGGTGGCCCGGTCCGCGCGGTGCTGGAGTGCGCGGGTGTGCACGACGTGCTGTCGAAGTCGCTCGGCTCGGACAACGCGATCAACATCGTGCACGCCACCGTGGCGGCCCTGAAGGGTCTCCAGCGTCCGGAGGAGGTGGCGGCCCGTCGCGGTCTGCCGCTCGAGGACGTCGCGCCGGCCCGGATGCTGCGTCAGCGTGCGGGACAGGGGGTCTGACATGGCTCAGCTCAAGGTGACCCAGGTCAAGAGCAAGATCGGCACCAAGCACAACCACCGGGAGTCCCTGCGGACCCTCGGGCTGCGCAAGATCCGGCAGTCCGTGGTGCGCGAGGACACCCCGGAGGTCCGCGGTCTGATCCACACCGTCCGCCACCTCGTGACTGTTGAGGAGGTCAAGGCATGACGGCCATCAAGATCCACCACCTGCGCCCGGCCCCGGGCGCCAAGCGCGAGAAGATCCGCGTCGGTCGTGGTGAGGGTTCGAAGGGCAAGACCGCCGGTCGCGGTACGAAGGGCACCAAGGCCCGGAAGAACGTGCCCGCCGGTTTCGAGGGTGGGCAGATGCCCATCCACATGCGGCTGCCGAAGCTGCGTGGCTTCAAGAACCGCTTCCGCACCGAGTACCAGCCGGTGAACGTCGGCGACATCGCCCGGGTCTTCCCGGACGGTGGCGACGTCACCAAGGAGCAGCTGGTCGAGCGCGGTCTGGTTCGCAAGAACGAGCTCGTCAAGGTCCTCGGCAACGGCGACCTGAACGGCGTGAAGCTGAACGTCACCGCCGACAAGTTCTCCTCGTCCGCGAAGGAGAAGCTCGAGGCGGCCGGCGGTTCGGCCACCGAGCTCTGAGTTCTGCCTGCGGCAAGGGCCCGCTGGTCTTCGGACCGGCGGGCCCTTTCCTTTGCGTGCTGGTGGTGCCACGATCGGGTGATGTCGTTCCCGGGGGTTCCACCTGGTTACCCGCCGGTGCCGAGCCGTCGACCTGGTTGGCACGGTGGACGTCTGCTGGGCGCCGCGCTGGCGTTGCTCGCCGCCGCGGCCGCCGTCACGGGCTCGTTCTTCGCGTTGTTCGAGGGCGAGCTGCTCTTCCAGGGTGAGCCGCAGCTGTCGCTGACCGTCACCGGGTGGGACCTGACCGCGGAGGCGGCGCAGCCCGGGATCCCGACGAACACCTTCGGCAGCCCGGTCCGCAACGGCTACCTGCTGGCGGCGGCCGGGTTGTTGCTGGTCATCGCGGCGGTGCTGAGCCTGGCCGCGGCTCGCCGCGATTCGTCGCCCGCCCGGAAGTTCGCGGCAGCGCTGGCCACGGCGACCGGCGCGGCCTTCCTCCTCGCGACCGCCGCCGGGATCGTCCTGCAGGGGGTCAGCCTCCACGAGAGCTTCCGCCCGACGGGCGCCGCGGAGGGCGACGGCGATTTCTCGACGAGCGACCGGCTCGGACTCGGGTTCTGGCTGGTCGCCGGCGCCACCCTGGCGGCGATCGTGGCCGCGGTCCTGGCCGCCGCGCGGGGCCGCCGCGCGCCGCAGGACCTGACGACGCCGCGCTACGGGATCCCCGCGCCGTCCGGGTACCAGCCCGGACCCCAGTTCCCGGCCCCGACGAGGCACTGGCCCGGCGGCGAGCCCTACCCGAGCGCCCCGTCTGCGGGACAGGCCATGCCCCTGCCGCACGCCGGCTACCCACCCGGCCCGAGCACGCCCGGGCAGGGCGTAGGGAGTCAGGGCGAGCCGGGCTCGAACGCGGCGGGCCAGGGACTGTCGGGCCAGAGCGGCTGGCGGCCGAACCCGGCAAGCCAGCACCATCCCGCCGGGGCGCAACCGGGGGAGCGCCAAGGGAGCTCGTCGGAAGGCGACCCGCGCGGCGAGGAGCGCCCAAGCTCCTAACGTCCCGCCTATTGGGTAGGTGGGCGCTCGCGTCGCCGCCACCCGCCGCGCCGAGGTCCGGCAGCCGTGCCGGAGTGCGGCACCTCGCGATCCGCCGACATGCTGCCGCCGCTCGTGAGCTGCCGTGCCGCCGCCCGCCCCGAAAAATCAGCCGCCGCTCGTCAGCACAGCCAGTACCGTCACGGCGATGACCTGGTTGCTCGTCTTCCTCGGCGCCGCCATGCTCATCGCCCTCACACCGGGCGCCAACAACCTTCTCGGGCTGCACCACGGCATCCAGCACGGCCTCCCGCAGGCCCTCGCGGGGCTGCTCGGGCGCTTGGCGGCCTTCACGCTCATGATCGGCGCCGTCGCGGCGGGGCTCGGTCAGCTGCTCGCCGCGTCCGAGCCCGCGCTCACCGCTGTCAAGTGGGCCGGTGTCGCCTACCTCGTCTGGCTCGGCGTCCGGCTCCTCCGCAGCAAGCCCCAGCCACCGGCGGAACAACCACCCGGCCCCGTGCTGCGCAAGGAGTTCCTCGTCGCCATCACCAACCCCAAGGCGATCCTCATCTTCACCGCGTTCGTGCCGCAGTTCGTCGACCCCGCACACGGGTCACCCACCGCGCAGATCGCGATCCTCGGCGGCGTCTACCTCGTCGCCGAGTTCCTCGCCGGCACGGCCTACGCCGCGGTCGGCGCCGCGCTCAAGGCTGTCCGTCTGAGCGTCGAAACCCGGCGGAAGCTGGACCGCGGCACCGGAGCGGTCCTGCTCGGCATGGCCGGCACCCTGGCCGCCTCCGGCTCATAACACGGCCTACCTCACAACCCTCCAACGCCCGGCTGTTAGAGTCGGGCGACGCGCTTCGGGGACCGACATGCCCCGGAGCGCTGCTGGCTTGCCAGCGACATGGTGTTCCTGCCGGCCAGCGTGCCGGCCAAGCCGATCGCCGGTGACACCCACCGGCGACGCCGAGGAGGTCCCCCGCGTGCTCAGCGCCTTTCGCTCGGCTCTCGCCACGCCGGACCTGCGCAAGAAGATCCTGTTCACGCTGTTGATCGTGGCCGTGTACCGGATCGGTGCGGTCACCCCGGCGCCCGGGGTCTCCTATCCCAATGTGCAGGCATGCCAGGCCGGTGCCGACCAGTCCGGCATCTACTCCCTGCTGAACCTGTTCAGCGGCGGGGCGCTCCTGCAGCTGTCGATCTTCTCGACCGGCATCATGCCGTACATCACGGCCAGCATCATCATCCAGCTGCTCACCGTCGTCATCCCGCGGTTCGAGGAGCTGAAGAAGGAAGGCCAGGCCGGCCAGGGCAAGCTCACGCAGTACACCCGGTACCTGACGATCGCGCTGGCGATCCTGCAGGCGACCGGTGTGGTGGCGCTCGCCGACCGCGGCCAGCTGTTCCCGGACTGCGCGCAGTCGATCATCCCGGACAACAGCATCTTCTCGCTGGCGCTGATCGTCATCACCATGACGGCGGGCACCGCGGTCATGATGTGGCTGGGCGAGCTCATCACCGAGCGCGGCGTCGGCAACGGCATGTCCGTGCTGATCTTCCTGAACATCGCGGCCCGCATCCCGGCCGAGGGCATGAACATCCTGAACAACCAGGGCGGTCTCGTCTTCGCGCTGGTGTGCCTCTTCGGCCTGGTGATCATCGCCAGCGTCATCTTCGTCGAGCAGGGCCAGCGCCGGATCCCGGTGCAGTACGCCAAGCGGATGATCGGCCGCCGGATGTACGGCGGCACGTCGACCTACCTGCCGATCAAGGTGAACCAGGCCGGTGTCATCCCGGTCATCTTCGCTTCGTCGCTGCTGTACCTGCCGGACCTGATCAGCCGTCTGTTCGGCGACCCGACCAGCGGCTCCGGCTGGCAGGCGTTCCTGCAGACCTACGTGGTCAACCAGTCCAGCTGGGTGCACATCCTGCTGTACTTCGCGCTGATCATCTTCTTCACGTACTTCTACATCACCATCACGTTCAACGTGGATGAGCGCGCGGAGGAGATGAAGAAGTTCGGCGGCTTCATCCCGGGCATCCGCCCCGGTCGGCCGACCGCCGAGTACCTGAGCTTCGTGCTGGGCCGGATCACCTTCCCCGGCTCGCTCTACCTCGGCATCATCGCGATCCTCCCGAACTTCTTCCTGTCCATCACGCAGGAGGGCAACAACCAGAACTTCCCGTTCGGCGGCACCGCCGTGCTGATCATGGTCGGCGTCGGCCTCGACACGGTGAAGCAGATCGAAAGCCAGCTGATGCAGCGGAATTACGAAGGGTTCTTGCGATGACGCGCCTGGTTCTTGTCGGCCCGCCCGGAGCAGGGAAGGGAACTCAGGCGGTAGCGCTGTCGCAGCGGCTCTCCATCCCGCACATCTCCACCGGTGACCTCTTCCGCGCTCACGTGGCGGAGCAGACGCCGCTGGGCGAGGAGGCGAAGCGCTACCTCGACTCGGGCGAGCTGGTCCCGGACAGCGTCACCAACGAGATGGTCCGCGAGCGCCTTGCCGAGTCCGACACCAAGGCCGGCTTCCTGCTGGACGGGTTCCCGCGCAACACCAAGCAGGCCGAGGTCCTCGGCGAGATGCTGGCCGAGTCGGACAGCGCGCTCGACGCGGTCATCCAGCTCGACGTGCCGGAGGACGTCCTGGTCGAGCGCCTGCTGGGCCGCGGCCGCACGGACGACACCGAAGAGGTCATCCGCCGCAGGCAGCAGGTCTACCAGTCGGAGACCGCGCCGCTGCTGGACTACTACCGCGACATCCTGGTCAAGGTGGACGGCGTCGGCGAGGTCGACGAGGTCTCCTCGCGGATCGTGAACGCTCTCGACGCGCGCGCGTGAACCTGGTGCCTTCCGTGCTCCGCCGCCACCGCGGCATCGAGATCAAGACGCCCGGCGAGCTGGACGCGATGCGGGCCGCCGGCATCGTGGTGGCCCGCACCCTCGCGGCTGTCGCCGAGGCCGCCAAGCCCGGCGTCAGCACCGGTGACCTGGACGAGATCGCCGAGCAGACCATCCGCGCGGCCGGCGCGGTGCCCTCGTTCAAGGGCTACCACGGCTTCCCGGCCTCGATCTGCGCGTCGGTGAACGAGCAGGTCGTCCACGGCATCCCGGCGAAGACGACGGTGCTGGCCGAGGGCGACCTGCTGTCCGTGGACTGCGGCGCCATCCTCGACGGCTGGCACGGCGACTCCGCCGTCACCCTCGCCATCGGCGCGGTTTCGGCCGCCGACCAGGCGTTGTCGGCCGCCACCCGCGCCGCGATGCTCGCCGGCATCGAGGCCGCGGTGCCCGGCGCCCGGCTGACCGACATCTCGCACGCCGTGCAGTCCTCCGCCGAGACGTCTTCGGCGGCCGACGGCACCTCCTACGGCCAGATCGTCGAGTACGGCGGGCACGGCATCGGCACCGAGATGCACATGGAGCCGTTCCTGCCCAACGTCGGCAAGCCCGGAAAGGGGCCGAAGCTCAAGCCCGGCATGGCGCTGGCCATCGAGCCGATGCTGACCGGCGGCAGCGCCGAGACCGTCGAGCTCGAGGACGGCTGGACCGTGGTGACCGCGGACGGCTCACGTGCCGCCCACTGGGAGCACACCGTCGCCATCACCGAGGACGGCCCCCGCGTCCTGACCCTGCCCGAAGGCTCCTGACCTGCGGGTTCACCGCTTCCGGTGCGACTTGGGGTATCGTCGGAGTGACGTTGCCTACCACACATCACCCCGCCTCGCGAGGTGCGACACAGGCTGCGTACACTATCTAGCTGGCGTACTCATCACGCCGGTTCCAACGCGCTCGTCAATGCTCGGGTCCTTGGGGTCGGTGCGGCGTGTCCGCCGAACGCAAGAGTTGCCAATTCGGTGCTCTACCAAGTCACGAAACGCGGAGGACATGGCTAAGAAAGACGGGGCCATCGAGGTCGAAGGTCGGGTCATCGAGCCACTCCCCAACGCGATGTTCCGAGTCGAGTTGGAGAACGGTCACAAGGTCCTGGCACACATCAGCGGCAAGATGCGGCAGCACTACATCCGCATCCTCCCGGAAGACCGGGTTGTCGTCGAGCTGTCGCCGTACGACCTGTCTCGTGGGCGGATCGTCTACCGCTACAAGTGACGCGGTGAGCAACGCATAAGGAAGCAGGAGACGTGAAGGTCCAGCCGAGCGTCAAGAAGATCTGCGACAAGTGCAAGGTGATCCGCCGCCACGGCCGGATCATGGTGATCTGCGAGAACCTGCGGCACAAGCAGCGGCAGGGCTGATCACCGCCTGCACCACGCAGAGCGGACGGACAGCTGTATGACCTCCCCGCACCTGCCGGGCCACACGGCCCGGCCGACCCCCGGACTCCAGGCCGGGGCCGGGACACCGGACACGCAAGTGCTCCGGACGACATGCGAGTCGGTCCCGGAACCGGGCGGGGAGCACACCTGGAGCGACGAACAGCAGAAGGAGCATCAAGCGCCATGGCACGACTCGCCGGCGTAGACCTCCCCCGCGAGAAGCGGTTGGAGATCGCGCTGACCTACATCTACGGCATCGGTCGTACGCGCTCGAAGGAGCTCATCGCGGCCACGTCGCTGAACCCGGACACCCGGGTCCGCGACCTGACCGACGACGACCTCGTCAAGCTGCGCGACCACATCGAAGAGAACTTCAAGGTCGAGGGTGACCTCCGCCGCGAGGTGCAGGCCGACATCCGTCGCAAGATCGAGATCGGCTGCTACGAGGGCCTGCGGTGGCGCCGCGGTCTGCCCGTCCGCGGCCAGCGGACCAAGACCAACGCCCGCACCCGCAAGGGTCCGAAGAAGACGGTCGCCGGCAAGAAGAAGGCTGGCAAGAAGTGAGCGTCCAGGGCAAGAAGGTCGTGCGGATCGGCGCCGGGCAGGTGCGCCGCCGCAACAATTCGTGCGTTTCGCCGAAGGCCCTGTATGCCCGCCCGATGGCGCTTCGCCAGCTCTACACCGACGCCGGTTCGCTGATCCGGCGTGGCCAGCAGGAGGCCCGCGAGGCCGCCGCTGCCGCCGCACAGACCGAGAACTCGCGCTAGGCAGGAGAAACCACCCAACATGCCACCCAAGGCTCGCGCCGGGGCCAAGAAGGTCCGGCGGAAGGAAAAGAAGAACGTGGCCCACGGCCACGCTCACATCAAGAGCACCTTCAACAACACCATCGTGTCGATCACCGACCCGAACGGTGCGGTCATCTCGTGGGCCTCCTCCGGCCACGTCGGTTTCAAGGGCTCCCGCAAGTCCACCCCGTTCGCCGCGCAGATGGCGGCCGAGAACGCGGCTCGCAAGGCCGCCGAGCACGGGATGAAGAAGGTCGACGTGTTCGTCAAGGGCCCGGGTTCCGGCCGGGAGACGGCGATCCGTTCGCTGCAGGCCGCCGGTCTCGAGGTCGGCACCATCCAGGACGTGACCCCGCAGCCTCACAACGGCTGCCGCCCGCCCAAGCGGCGCCGGGTCTGAGGAACGGGGAGGAGTAACAACAGATGGCTCGCTACACCGGCCCCGCGACTCGCATCTCGCGGCGCCTCAAGGTTGACCTCGTCGGCGGCGACCAGGCTTTCGAGCGCCGCCCGTACCCGCCCGGCCAGCACGGCCGCGGCCGGGTCAAGGAGTCCGAGTACCTGCTCCAGCTGCAGGAGAAGCAGAAGGCTCGCTACACGTACGGCGTCCTCGAGCGGCAGTTCAGCCGCTACTACAAGGAGGCCGCGCGGCGCCCCGGCAAGACCGGTGAGAACCTGCTGCAGATCCTCGAGTCGCGCCTCGACAACGTCGTGTACCGCGCCGGCCTGGCCCGTACCCGCCGTCAGGCGCGTCAGCTGGTGGCGCACGGTCACTTCACCGTCAACGGCGTGAAGGTGACGATCCCCAGCTACCAGGTCGAGAAGTTCGACATCATCGACGTGCGGCCGAAGTCGCTCCAGATGCTGCCCTTCGTGGCCGCCAAGGAGTCGTTCGGCGACCGGCCGATCCCCGGCTGGCTGCAGGTCGTGCAGTCCAACCTGCGCATCCTGGTGCACCAGCTCCCCGAGCGGGCGCAGATCGACGTTCCGGTCCAGGAACAGCTGATCGTCGAGTACTACTCGAAGTGATCGGCCGCGGCGGCGCGCACCCGCGCGTCGCCGCTCCGCCATCCCTTTCGGCGTCATATGGCGGGCGCCGGCAGGAAAGGAAGAGAAGAAAGTGCTGATTTCCCAGCGACCGGCCCTCGGCGAAGAGCCGATCAACGAGACCCGGTCCCGGTTCACCATCGAGCCGCTGGAGCCCGGCTTCGGGTACACGCTCGGCAACTCGCTGCGGCGCACGCTGCTGTCGTCCATCCCGGGCGCGGCGGTCACCAGCATCCGCATCGACGGTGTGCTGCACGAGTTCACCACCGTCCCCGGGGTGAAGGAAGACGTCACCGACATCATCCTGAACCTCAAGGAACTGGTCGTGTCGTCCGAGGAGGACGAGCCCGTCACCATGTACCTGCGCAAGCAGGGCCCGGGTGAGGTCACCGCGGCCGACATCGTTCCGCCGGCCGGTGTCACCGTGCACAACCAGGATCTGCACATCGCCTCGCTGAACGGCAAGGGCAAGCTGGAGATCGAACTGGTCGTCGAGCGCGGCCGCGGTTACGTGCCCGCTCAGCAGAACAAGCAGGCTGGTGCCGAGATCGGCCGGATCCCGGTCGACTCGATCTACTCGCCGGTGCTGAAGGTCACCTACAAGGTCGAGGCGACCCGTGTCGAGCAGCGCACCGACTTCGACAAGCTGATCCTGGACGTCGAGACCAAGCCGTCGATCACCCCGCGCGACGCCGTCGCGTCGGCCGGTAAGACGCTGGTCGAGCTGTTCGGCCTGGCCCGGGAGCTCAACGTCGACGCCGAGGGCATCGAGATCGGCCCGTCGCCGCAGGAGGCGGACACCATCGCCGCCTACGCGATGCCGATCGAGGACCTGGACCTCACGGTCCGGTCGTACAACTGCCTCAAGCGCGAGGGCATCCACACGGTCGGCGAACTGGTCTCGCGCAGCGAGGCCGACCTGCTCGACATCCGCAACTTCGGCGCGAAGTCGATCGACGAGGTCAAGATGAAGCTCGTCGGCCTCGGCCTGTCGCTGAAGGACAGCCCGCCCGGGTTCGACCCGACCGCGGCTGCTGCCTCCTACGAGGGCGGCGAGAGCTGGTCCGCCGAGGGTGTCGGCGGCCTGTCGGACAACGGCCACGACGACGGCCAGGACTACGCAGAGACGGAGCAGCTGTAAGGACGGCGGCCCGCCTCGCCGAGTGATTCGTGCGGGGCGGGCGCCGGCCTGAAAGCGGCCGGATTTACGAGGAGAAGCAATGCCCACCCCCACGAAGGGCCCCCGTCTCGGTGGATCCGCGGCCCACGAGCGGCTGATGATGGCGAACCTCGCCACGTCGCTGTTCGAGCACGGCAAGATCACCACGACCGAGGCCAAGGCCCGCCGGATGCGGCCGCTCGCCGAGAAGCTGATCACCAAGGCGAAGCGCGGCGACCTGCACAACCGGCGTCAGATCCAGCGCGTGATCCGCGACAAGGACGTGGTTCACAAGCTGCTCGCCGAGATCGGCCCGTTCTTCGCGGACCGCAACGGCGGTTACACCCGGATCACCAAGACGCTGCCGCGCAAGGGCGACAACGCCCCGATGGCGGTCATCGAGCTGGTGTCCGAGAAGACCGTCACCTCGGAGGCGGAGAAGGCGCGGAAGACCAAGTTCGCGAAGGATGAGGCTGCCGCTCCCGCCGCGACCGAGGCCGAGGAGACCAAGGCCGCTGAGGCGACCGACCAGGACGCTGAGGCGCCCGAGTCGGCCACCACCGAGGCGACCGCCGAGCCGGCCGAGGGTGCCGACGACGCTGCTGCCGAGGCCAAGGACGACGCCAAGAAGGACGAGTCCTGACGGCAGAAGTTTCACGCGACGAGCCCGCTGCTCCCTCCGGGGAGGGCGGGCTCGTTCGTCTGCGCTTGGACGTCAGCTACGACGGCACGCAGTTCTCGGGGTGGGCCCGCCAGCCCGGCCGCCGCACGGTGCAGGGCTTGCTGGAGGAGGCGCTGGCGAAGCAGCCGCCCGGGGCCGCGGTGCCGAAGTCGGTCGTGGTGGCCGGCCGCACGGACGCCGGTGTGCACGCGACCGGGCAGGTCGTGCACGTGGACGTGGTGCCGCTGTCCGGGCCGGCCGGACGGCTGGCGGTGGATGACCGGGGGATTCCCGACCTTGAGCGCATGCGGCACCGCTGGAACCGGTTCCTGCCGGGCGACGTGCGAGTGCTGGACGCCCGGGTCGCGCCGGACGGTTTCGACGCCCGGTTCTCCGCGATCCGCAGGCACTACCGTTACCGGGTTTCGGACGCGCCGTGGGGTGTTGATCCACTGCGCCGGTTCGACACCCTGGCCTGGGGCCGCCCGCTGTCGCTGACGGCGATGAACGAGGCTTCCGAGGCGCTGTTGGGCCTGCGGGACTTCGCGGCGTTCTGCAAGCAGCGCGAAGGCGGCACGACGATCCGCGAACTCCAGCGGTTCACGTGGCACCGGATCGATTCGCATGTCGTCGAGGCTGAGGTGTCGGCTGACGCGTTCTGCCACTCGATGGTGCGCAGCCTGGTCGGCGCGATGCTCCTGGTGGGCGACGGCCGTCGCCCGACCGAGTGGCCGGCTGAGTTGTTGCGTGGGGGAGTGCGGGACAGCGCCGTGGCCCCAGCACACGGCCTGACGTTGATCGGCGTGGACTACCCGGCCGACGAGGAACTGGCGGCACGCGCCGAACAGACCCGCAACATGCGAGCGGCCTCCGAGGCAAGCTAGTTATCCACAATCCACAGCGGTTATCCACAGGCTCGTGCATGCGGTGCATGCGGCACGAAAGGCGAGCCGGCAATGCAAGTAGGCCGACTACCCCAACCAGACCTCCCCCGCCCCCGATCCACAGCCGATCTTTAGTCGCCGATCAGCGGGGTCAAGGTACTCTTTCCCGCCTTGACGCCGCTGCTCGGCGACTGAAACACAATCAGGCATCGGGGGCGGGGGTGGTCGTAAGGTGACCGTTCGGCGCCGTGAGGCGCATTTTCCGCGCGACAGCGCGGCTTTAAAGATCAAAAGAGTCCTCGCCGGACGGGCAGGCTCCGGGATGACCAGGGGACCGTTGTTAGCTCACCTCGGGTGGGTGGTCGCTGGGTGGTCATCCCGTCGCCTTCCGGTTTGTGCATATCACCTCGAGCCAGGGCCGCAAGGTTGGCATGTCAACTCACGCCAGCAGAGAGGTTGCGGCCCCGGCTCAAGGTGATCGTCCAGTGTCAGGCGACGGGATGACCACCCAGCTCGGGGTTTTGTTCACAGATCAAGAGCCTCGTCAGTCGCCGCGGCGGACTGGGCCCAGTAGTGACTGTTCCTTCGGTGTGGTGACCAGCCGGAGGGGGCGCCAGAGGTTCTGGCCCAGTGCCACCACCTGGTCGTCCTTCAGCGTGGTCAGCTGCCGCACCATCTGCGGCGGCAGGCGCCAGATCCGGGCTGCCAGCTCGGCCTGTCCGGCGGGCAGCCGCTGCATCAGCACGACGTCCGCGGCGTTCGCGATCGTCGTCGCCTGGGGGTGCAGGTACGGCAGCACGTAAACCGTCGTGTGCCAGGGCGATCGGGGCGGGAACAGGTCCTGCGGCGTCGGCCCGCCGTCGGTCACCACCAGCAGCGGTGCGTCCTCCGAGGGGCGCGGCAGCTCGACCGGCGACAGCCGCCGGATGGTCACCAGCGGCGACGGTCGCCCGTTCGGCTGGTTGCCCGCTGCCTTCGGCAGCACCTGCCACGCGGCCGGCCGCCCGGTCGCGATGGTCACCCACGCGCCGACCGCCATCGCCCGCAGCGCCACCTGCCGCGCCAGGTACAGGCCACCCACCAGCACGATCCGGGTGGGGGTGGCCCTCAGGGCGGAGATGGTCAGCGGCTCGCCCTTGAGGCCCGAGCCGACGACGATGCCGCCGCGGTCACCGGACGGGCTGATCGCGTCCAGCAGCACCGGGTCGACCACGAACTCGGGCGCGACGCCCGTGTTCCGGCCCGGGTCACGAAGCCGCAGGCTCATGCGGTGCCTCCCATCGGCATGGTCGCGGCGAGCCCGTCGATCTGCAGGCCGCGCAGCGGGGTCAGCGACACACCGACGCGTTCGGCGAGCGTGTTGAGCCGCTCGTCGGCGGTGTCCAGCTCACGCGGGTTGCGCGCGCTCAGCCGGACCACGCCGCGCAGGCCGACCTTGCCCTCGTCGTCCGCGGGCGAGATGGACATCGCCACGGTCGACGACAGCGTGCGCACGCTGGTCAGCGCGTTCAGCGTGGTCGTGATCTTGCCCTTGGGCCAGCTGGTGACGGCGTAGCTGGCGTGGCCGATGCCCGCCGCCGTCGCGCTGGTCCAGCTCTCCTTCAGGTTCACCTTCGCGCCGCCACCGACGGCCGCGGTCAGCTCGGCGGCCGAGATCCCGGCCCGCAGCAGCTCGTCCGGGCTGAGCGGCCGGGTCGGCACGCCCTGCGACTCCAGCGCGTTGCGGACGCGGGACAGCGCGCCGATCAAGGCGCGGTGCGCGCCGACGACGCCGCCGCCGCGCTCGCGGACCGCGTCCGGGCACCGGCGCGGGTCGAGCCGGATCGCCACCCACGTGGTGCGTCGCGCCGCGGCCGGCAGCGGCCCGAGGACCTCCAGGTAGGACGTCAGCGCGGGCGAGTCCGCGGGCAGCGCCGCGCTGCCCGGGTAGCAGTGCCAGATCATCTGGATGGAGTCCAGGACGACGCCGCGGTCCTCCAGGCACGGCGCCAGCGCCGACAGCGGCAGGCTCGGCGCGCCGCCGGCCTGCGTGATCAGCGCGGGGGTGGGCTCGACGAGCAGGACCGCGGTCCACGTGCCGTCGTGCCAGGCGAGCCCGACCTCCTGCAGCTCGTGGTCCTTGCCGTGCGCGACCACCAGGTCCGGCACGACGAGCCGCAGCAGGCTGACGCGCACGTCCTCCGGGCCGGTAACGGACACGTCGCCGGTCGCGATGGCCTGGGCGTCGGGCTTCGGCGGCGTCGACACCCGGTCGTGGCTGCGGAACGAGTAGCGCATCGTAAGTCCAGCCCATTGGGTGAACCACTGACCACGCCACCGCAGGATCGCGATGATCAGCGCGGCGCCGAGGACGCCGATGCCGACGTAGAGCAGCGACTCGTTGATCGCGATGAGGATCAGCCCGATCGCGAGGCCGATCTCGAGCACCACGAGGTTGGTCACCGGGATCGGGCCGAGCCGGGTGTTCAGGACGCGGCGGCGAGCCGGGGGAGCGACCGGCGCGGGACGTTCGGGGGGCGGCTGTGCCGGCGGCGGCCCACCCTGACCGCCCGGGCCACCGGGTCCACCAGGACCACCGGGTCCACCCGGACCACCAGGTCCGCGACCACCTGGACCGCCGGGCCCACCGGGGCCTCCGGGTCCCTGCGGGCCGCGTGGTCCGGCGGGTCCTCCCGGCCCGCCCGGCACGCCGCCACGCGGTGGCGGGCCCGGCGGACGGCCCCTCGGCGGCGGTGAACCCGGGGGCCCACCCGGACGTGGCGGAGTGGTGACGGACATCCGCTCGTTCTTCCCCTCGTACCTACAGCGATCCCGGCAAGCCGGTCGGCCGGGAACCCGACCCTAGCCGGAGTTGGGAGAAACCCACACCGGCGGAGATCCCGTACCGCTATCCTGCGGAACCGTACCGCGACTCGGGGAGCAGTAGGTCGAGAATGCCGTCAACACCGACAACGAAATCGCAAGTTCACGCTTACCAGTTCGTGCTGCGCCGCATGCAGTCCGCGCTGGTGCGGCGTGACTCGGTCATGCTCCACGATCCGATGCGGACCCACGGCAGAGCGACGATCGTCGGGTTCATCCTGGCGCTGCTCGGTGTCGTCGGTTTCGTGATCTTCGGGTTGATCAGCCCGAAACCGGCAGTGCCGGACTCGGGCAACATCGTGATCGGCAAGGAGTCCGGCGCGATCTACGTCGTCACCGGCAACCCGAAGCAGCTGGTCCCGACCTTCAACCTGGCCTCGGCGCGGCTGTTGCTGATGTCGCAGCAGGGGCAGGGCGCCTCCGCGGCGGCGACCGCGGTGGAGCCGTCGGTGGTCCCGGACGACCAGCTCAAGGACATCCCGCGCGGGCGGCTGACGGGCATTGTGGACGGTCCGCAGCTGCTGCCGACCACGTCGCAGCGGGTGTCCGACGACTGGGCGGTGTGCGACCAGCTGACGATCCGGTCGGACCTGCCGAGCCAGCTGGCGTTGCAGCAGGCGACGAACGCCACGACGGTGCTCGCCGGTGTGCCCAACCCCGGACGTGAGCTGGGCGACAACGAGGCCGTGCTGGCCGTCGGCGACAACGACAAGCCGTACCTGATCTACCGCCTGGAGCGGAACCCGAACCAGCCGAACGCGAACACCGTGCGGGCGGAGCTGGACCCGGGCCGCGCCGGTGTCTACACGGCACTGGGCCTGAACCCGCAGAACGCGCGCCGCATCTCCATCGGCCTGCTGAACGCCATCCCGCAGGTGACGCCGTTCACGCCGCCGACCATCCCCGGCAAGGGCAGCGCGACGCAGTTCCAGGCGCTGGACCTGGCCGGACTCAACGTGGGTGACGTGTTCGCGGTGTCGTTCTCGGACGGCACGCGAAGCAGCTACGTGGTCCTGCAGAACGGGATCCAGCGCGTGTCGCCCGCCGTCGCGGACCTGATCCGGTTTTCGGGCAGCTCGACCGCCGCGCCGCGCCCGCAGGAGCTGTCGCCGAACACGATCACGTCGATCCGCCAGATCCAGTCCGGCGACAGCGACGCGCTCAAGGTCGACACCATGCCGAACACCATCCCGACCGTGCTCGACCCCACGCAGACCCCGGTGACCTGCCTCGGCTGGAACGTGGTGAACCCCGGCGACCCGACGACCGAGGACCAGCACACGGCCGTCTACGTCGGAACGCAGCTCCCGGTCCCGGCCGACGCGAAGCTGATCCAGATCGGCCAGCCCAGCCCGGACGGCCTGAAGATCGACAACTTCTACATGCCCCCGGGCCGCGGAGCGGTCATCCGGTCGGCGACGTCGAAGCAGTCCTTCGCCACGGGCCCCATCTCACTGGTGACCGACCGGGGCCTGCGGTACGGCGTCCCCGACGCGAACACCGCCAACGCACTGGGCCTGACCGACCCACGGCCGGCGCCGGACGCCATCGTGCGCCTCCTGCCCACCGGAGCGTCCCTGAACGTGCAGGACGCCCAGCGGAGCTACGACTCGGTGCCGGTCTCGCCGAACGCCGGGAGCTTCCCGTCGCAGCAGCAACAGGCGTCCGGAAACACCGGCACATCAGGCAACTAGTCCACAAGAGACAGCGGCCCTCAAGCAAAGCGGAGGGCCGCTTTTCTTTTCTCCGCCACCAAACCGCCACCCGGCAACGCAAAGCAGGCGACTACCCCAACCAGACCTCCCCCGCCCCGATCCACAGCCGATCTTTAGTCGCCGACCAGTCGTGTCAAGGCACGCTTTCCCGCCTTGACACGGCTGCTCGGCGACTGAAACACAATCAGGCATCGGGGGCGGGGGTGGTCGGAAGGTGACCGCTTGGCGCCGTGAGGCGCTGTTTCCGCGCGTAGGCGCGGGTTTAAAGATCAAAAGAGTCCTCGCCGGACGGGCAGGCTCCGGGATGACCAGGGGTGGGGTGCCTCGGTTCAGCTCGGGTGGGTGGTCGCTGGGTGGTCATCCCGTCGCCTTCCGGTTTGTGCATATCACCTTGAGCCAGGGCCGCAAGGTTGGCATGTCCGGCCGCCGGAAAGCACGGAGGTTGCGGCCCTGGCTCAAGGTGATCGTCCAGTGTCAGGCGACGGGATGACCACCCAGCTGCCTTGGGTTCAAAGATCAGGCCCGCGTGCGGCGGATGGTCCTCATCACGAACATGACGACCAGCAGGACCACCAGACCCCCGCCGGTGCCTGCCAGCGCCACGATCATCGGCGTCCAGTTCTTCGGGTTCGCCTCCGGGAGCCCGGACGGCAGCTGCCGTCCCGCCTCCGCGGCCAGGCCCTCCTCGGCGGGCACGATCGCCGTCAGCGCCGCCACCGGGTTGACCACGCCAAAACCGGTGAAGTTGTCCCGGCCGCCCTGCGCGCCCGGGTGCTGCGCGGTCACCCGGATCCGGTTCATGATCTGCCGCGCGTTCAGGTTCGGGTACTGCGCCGCCACCAGCGCCGCCACCCCGGCCACGTACGGCGCCGCGAAGCTCGTCCCTTGGATGGGCGTCGCCTTGTCGTTCTCGATCGTCTGGTTCGCCAGCTGCGACGAGCCCTTCGACGGGTCCAGCGAGATGATGTTCGTGCCCGGCGCGGCCACGCTCACCCACGGCCCGTGCACGCTGAACGGCGCCACCCCGCAGGTCTCGTCGATCGCCGCCACCGACAGCACGTCGTCGGAGAACCACGGCGGCGTCACGATCGACCGGGGCTTGTTCGGGTCGGCCTGGTCGTTCTGCGGGCACGTCTCGGACGTGTTGCCCGCCGCGGCCACGACCACCACGTTCCGGTCCACCGCATACCGCACCGCGGCCTGGATCGCCCGCTCGCCGTCGGTGATCGAGCCGTCCGCGGGGCGGCAGTTGTCCACCGACATGTTGATCACGTCGACGTTCAGGTTCACCGCACGCACGATCGCCTGCGCCAGCGACAGCGTGGTGCCCGCGCCGTTCGCGTCGTTCTGCTGCCGTCCACCGGTCTGCTGGCCGCTGGTGCCGCCCGCCGAGTCCGGTTTGGAGTAGTTCTGGCTGGACTGCCGGATCGACACGATCGTCGAGTCGGGCGCGACGCCGGTGAACCCGATCTGGTCCTGCGGCGTCTGCGCGGCGATGATCCCGGCCACCTCGGTGCCGTGGCCGTCGCAGTCGTTCAGGCCGTTGTCACCGGCCGAAACGTAGTCGCCGCCGCCCTCCAGCCGGGGCAGGTACGGGTGCCGGGTGACGCCGGTGTCGATCACCGCGACCCGGATGCCGCCTCCCGCCGAACCGGTCTTGGCGCGGGCGAGCTGCTGGGCCTCTTCAATCTGGAGGTACTGCTGGCCCCACGGCTTCTCCCGCAGCACGACCTCCTTCTGCCCGAGGTCACGCGTCACGCAGGCGTTCTTCTGCTGGTAGTCGAAGCTGTTGCGGCCACCGTTGTCGCTGGGCAGGTAGCTGGCGACGAACGGCGGCGGCACCGCCCAGTACCCGTCGGAGCCGGTGCCGCCCGTCTGCGCCTGTGCCGTCCCGGTCGCCAGGACGCCGATCGACCCCGCCAGCAGGACGGTCGCCGTCCGGCCGGGCGCACCGAGTCTCCGCACGCGAGTTCCCCCTCGAATCATGCTCAGCCGAACGAGATGTGCCGCAGCGTGGCGTACAGGTCCATGACGGCCAGCGCGAGCGGCAGCACGGTGGCGATGCAGATCGCCTCGAAGATCTCGACGGTGCGGCGCAGCGGCGGCGAGAACCGCTGGTTGGGGAACACGACGCCGACCACCAGCGAACCCGCGCCGATGATCACCAGCGCCCCGAACACCCACAGCAGGCGGCCCATCGGCGTCTGCGTGCCCAGCCAGCCGATCAGGATGCCGGCGCCGGACACGATGCCCGTGGTCAGCAGCGCGACGGCCTGGCTGCCGTTGGCGTAGGAGCGGGCGCGCAGCAGCAGCACCATCGTCGCGACGGCGGCGGTGAGGATGCCCCACACGCCGGGCGCGGTCGCGGTGATGATCGCGGCGATCGCGGTCGCGCTGCCGCACCCGATCAGCAGGCCGGTCATGTAGTTGTGGGCGACGGCCGTGCGGCGCTCGATCTCGGCGTAGTCCGGGAACGTCGTGTCCTCTTTGAGCTCCTCCGCGGTGCCCGGCACGTGCGGCAGCGGCAGCTTGGCCAGCCAGATCGTCGCGCGCGGCAGCAGGGAGATCAGCGCGAGCGCGCCGGCCGCGGTGCCCGCGGCGATGCCGGCCGCAGGGTGCGCGATCAGGGTCGCGATGGTGAACGCGACCACCCCGATCACGCCTGCCGTGGCCGCGGCGATGAACGTCGTGATGCCTGCGCCCATGATCATGATCGCGACCGCGGCCAGGATCACCACCAAACCGCTGGCCAGCAGCAGGTTGGCCCGCACGGTCAGTCCAGGCACGGCGTAGAACCCGGCGACGAACGCGAACGGCAACCCGCCCGCGGCGGCGATCACCACCCCGGTCGCCTCGGCCTGGTAGGCCTTGGCCAGCGTCGCGCCGACCGCGAGGCACGCGATCGCGGCGACACCCGCGGTGAGCGCGGCGGCCAGGCCGTTCCCGCCGAACAGCGGGCCGCCGAAGAACAGGGCCAGGGCCGCGGTGAACAGCGCCAGGCCGCCCGCGATGTGCCCGATGCGCCGCGCGGTCTCCTTGGTCCACGGCCGGAAGGTGTCCGGCTGGGCGTCGGCGATCGCGTCGACCACGTCGTCGTACAGCGGCGGCGGCGGGTTGTCGTTGCGCTTGCGCAACTGCAGCAGGTCGCCGTCGACGATGCCGAGCGAGGCGAGCGTCCGGCTCGGGTCGAGCGGCGCGTCGCCCAGCTTGGCCAGCGCCCAGCCGCCGTGGCGGGCGCCGCCGTCCGGCGAGGTCTCCCTGGCCATGTCGAGCAGCATCGGCATCAGGTCGGCGACCGCGACGTCGGCCGGCAGCGCCACGTCGATCCTGGTGCGGGGCGCGACCACCGTCACCCTGCTGAATACCGTCGTGCCCGTTGCCACTTGCCTGCCCCCTACCCGAGAGAATGCTGCGGGCTACTTATACCGAACGACCGTGTCCGCGGCAGCCGCTGCCCGTGAATTCCTGCCCAACGTGCACCCGCGGATCGTTCCGGACTGTCGGTGGGCGGTCCTAGTATTACTGCACCTGGCTCCGCCACGGGGGCGGATTCGGGCAATCGGTGCCGGGTTGGGCGGTCTCGGCCTCGGAAGAGGCCGTTGTTCGCTACCGTGTGGGCGCTGGAGGCGCAGGACGACTTGAAGAGGGGACCCTTCGGTGAGCACGCTGCAGTTCAAGAGGTCACCAAGGCTTGCTGCGCCGCGCCCACCGGGCGGTGAGGTCCACCTCGAACCGCCACCCGAGGTGCCCCGCACGATCCCCGGCAACGTCGTCCAGAAGATGATGCCGGTGGTCATGATCGTGGCGACCATGGGCATGGTCGTGGTCATGTTCACCACCGGCGGTGCGGCCGCGCGCAGCCCGCTGACCCTGATGTTCCCGCTGATGATGCTCATGTCGATGGGCGGGATGTTCGCCGGTGGCGGCAAGAGCGGCGGGGCCAAGAAGGCCGAGATGAACGAGGACCGCAAGGACTACCTGCGGTACCTCGGGCAGATGCGCGAGCGGGCCCGCGAGGCGATGGCCGAGCAGCGCGCGTCGCTGGAGTGGGTGCACCCGGATCCGCAGGCGCTGTGGTCGCTGGCCGCGAGCCGCCGCATGTGGGAGCGCCGCCAGAACGACCAGGACTTCCTGCACCTGCGCGTCGGGCGCAGCTCGCACCGGCTGGCCACGCGCCTGGTGCCGCCGCAGACCGGGCCGGTCGATGAGCTGGAGCCGATCGCGACGCTGGCGCTGCGCCGGTTCGTGCGCGCCCACTCGATCGTCCCCGACCTGCCCACGCAGATCACCCTGCGCGGGTTCGCGGCGGTGAGCCTGAGCGGCGACAAGGAGCTGACCCGGGGGCTGACCAGGGCGATGCTGGCCCAGCTGGTCACCTTCCACAGCTGTGACGACGTGCTGCTCGCGTTCGCCACCACCGGCCGCGCGAAGGCCGAGTGGGAGTGGGCGAAGTGGCTGCCGCATGTGCAGCACCCGGAGCTCGCCGACGGCATCGGCCAGCTGCGGATGATGGCCGGTTCGCTCGCGCAGATCGAGCAGTGGCTGGACGCGGAGCTGCGCGACCGGCCGCGGTTCTCGCGCAACGCGACGCCGTCGCCGGACCAGCCGCACATCGTGATCGTGCTGGACGACGCGGAGGTCAGCCGCGAGGAGCAGATCATCCTCGAAGAAGGCCTGGTCGGCGTCACCCTGATCGACCTGTCCGACTCCCTGGGCAACCTCGCCGCGCGCCGCGGCCTGCGGCTGGTCGTGGAGAAGGAACGCGTCGGCGCGCGCAGCGGCGGCGGCATCGAGTGGTTCGGCAAGCCGGACACGCTCAGCGTCGTCGAGTGCGAGGCGCTGGCCCGCAAGCTCGCGCCGTACCGCGTCGGCAGCGCCGCGCAGGAGGCGAGCGAGGACGAGCCGCTGCTGTCCAACCCGACGCTGCTGGAGCTGCTCGGCATCCCGGGCGACCCGATGACGTTCGACGTGCAGCAGGCCTGGCGGCCGCGCCCGGTGCGCGACCGCTACCGCGTCCCGTTCGGGATCGGCGAGTTCGGGCAGGCCGTCGAGCTGGACATCAAGGAAGCCGCGATGGAGGGCATGGGCCCGCACGGCCTGTGCATCGGGGCGACCGGTTCCGGTAAGTCGGAGTTCCTGCGCACGCTGGTGCTCGGCCTGCTGGCCACGCACTCCAGCACGACGCTGAACATGATCCTGGTCGACTTCAAGGGTGGTGCGACGTTCCTCGGCCTGGACAAGGCCCCGCACGTCGCGGCGACGATCACCAACCTGGCCGGCGACCTGACGCTGGTCGACCGCATGAAGGACGCGATCGCGGGCGAGGTCGCGCGGCGCCAGGAAGTGCTCGCGAAGGGCAACTACAAGAACGTCTGGGACTACGAGAAGGCCCGTGAGAACGGCGCCGACCTCGACCCGCTGCCCGCGCTGTTCATCTGCATCGACGAGTTCTCCGAGATGCTGACGGCCAAGCCGGACTTCATCGACATCTTCCTCCAGATCGGCCGCGTCGGCCGGTCGCTGCAGATGCACATGCTGCTCGCCTCGCAGCGGCTGGAGGAGGGCAAGCTGCGTGGTCTGGACACGTTCCTGTCCTACCGGATCGGTCTGAAGACGTTCTCCGCCGCGGAATCGCGGGCCGCGATCGGCGTGCCGGACGCGTTCGAGCTGCCGTCGATCCCGGGTTCCGGGTACCTGAAGTACGACACGTCCACGATGGTCCGGTTCAAGGCGTCCTACGTGTCCGGTCCGTACCGGCCCGCCGGGATGCAGGCGGCCGGGCCGGTGGCCAACGTCGTGCGCGCCGACAAGCGGCCGCAGCTGTTCGTGCCCGACTTCGTGGAGCTGCCGCCGGAACCCGAGCCGGAGCCGGTGCGCGTCGAGGCCGCGCCCCAGCCGCAGCAGGAGGAGGGCACCGAGCCGACCGAGCTCGAGGTCATCGTCGACCGCCTGATCGGCCAGGGCCCGCCCGCGCACGAGGTGTGGCTCCCGCCACTGGACGAGTCGAACTCGCTGGACACGCTGCTGCCGAACCTCAACCCGACCGACGACCGCGGTCTGTCGCCGGTTGGCTTCTTCGGCAACGGCAAGCTGCAGGTGCCGATCGGCATCGTCGACCGGCCGTTCGAGCAGCGGCGCGACCCGCTGTGGGCGGACTTCTCCGGCGCCGCCGGTCACGGTGTGATCGTCGGCGGTCCGCAGTCGGGCAAGTCGACCCTCCTGCGCACGCTGATCATGTCGCTGTCGCTGGCCAACACGCCGGAGGAGGCGCAGTTCTACTGCATCGACCTCGGTGGTGGCACGCTCGCCGGCCTCTCCGACCTGCCGCACGTCGGTGGTGTCGCGGTGGCCCGGCGCGAGCCGGACAAGGCGCGCCGCATCGTGGCCGAGCTGAACGCGCTCGCCAACGAGCGGGAAGGCCTGTTCGGGCAGCTGGGCATCGACTCGATGGCCGACTTCCGCAACCGCAAGCGCCGCGGCGAGATCACCCCGGAGCAGGACCCGTTCGGCGACGCGTTCCTGATCGTCGACGGCTGGCGCGCCCTGCGCGACGACTTCGAGGAGCTGGAGCCGCAGATCACCGCGCTGGCCCAGCGCGGTCTGGCCTACGGCGTGCACGTGATCATCTCCGCGAACCGGTGGGCGGACATCCGCCCGGCCATCAAGGACATGCTGGGCACGCGGTTCGAGCTGCGGCTCGGTGACCCGAGCGAATCCGACATCGACCGCCGTACCGCGGTGAACGTGCCCGAGGGCCGTCCCGGCCGCGGCCTGACCCGCGACCGGCTGCACATGCTGATCGGCTTGCCGCGGATCGACGGGTCGAGCGATCCGGAATCGATCGGCGCCGGCGTCGCGGACGCGGTCGCGAAGATCAAGGCCGCCTGGCCGGGCCGCCCGGCGCCGCAGGTGCGGCTGCTGCCGGAGATGGTGTCCTACGAGGACGTGCTGTCGATGGACAAGCAGCGGCACACCAAGCTCATCCCGATCGGCATCAACGAGGACGAGCTGGCGCCGGTCTACCTGGACTTCGACGCCGACCCGCACTTCATCGCCTTCGCCGACGGCGAGTCCGGCAAGACGAACCTGCTGCGGCAGATCACGCGCGGGATCACCGAGCGGTACACGGCGAAGGAAGCGGTCATCGTGCTGGTGGACTACCGGCGCACGATGCTCGGGTTCGTCGAGGGCAACCACCTGCTCGGCTACGCGGTGTCGGCCAACCAGCTCGACGGCATGGTCAAGGACATCGTGGGGTCGATGACCCGGCGGCTGCCCGGGCCGGACGTCACGCAGGAGCAGCTGCGCAACCGGTCCTGGTGGAAGGGGCCGGAGCTGTTCATCGTGGTCGACGACTACGACCTGGTGGCCACGCAGACGTCCAACCCGCTCAAGCCGCTGTCGGAGTTCCTGGCCCAGGCCAAGGACGTCGGCCTGCACATGGTCGTGGTGCGCCGCACGGGTGGCGCGTCGCGCGCGGCCTACGACCCGATCATCGGCAAGCTGAAGGAGATCGCGGCGCCGGGCATCGTGATGAACGGCAGCAAGGACGAGGGCCAGCTGCTGGGCAACGTCAAGCCGTCCGCGATGCCGCCGGGTCGTGGTGTGCTGGTGAGCCGCAAGGTCGGCAAGCAGTTGATGCAGGTGTCGTGGATCCAGCCGGACTGATCAGGACCGTCCACATCGGAGCGGAGCACCAGGGCCGTGACGCGGCTCTGGTGCCGTTTCGCGGGGGCGCGTCGTGACCTTGCGCGTCGCAGTGGACTTCGGGACGTCGAGCACCTGCGTGGTGGCCGCGCTGAACGGGCGGCCGCCGCAGGTGGTCGTCGTCGACGGGCAGCCGCTCATGTCCTCGGCCGTGTACGCGGCGGCCGACGGCACCCTGTTCGTCGGGCAGGAGGCCGACCGGCAGGCGGCGATGGACCCGTCGCGCTACGAGCCGAACCCGAAGCGCCGCATCGACGAGGGCGAGCTGCTGCTCGGCGACCGCGTCCTGCGGGTCACCGACGTCGTGCGCGCGGTGCTGGAACGCGCCGTCAGCGAGGCGCGCCGCCTCGCCAGCAACGCCGAGGTCGGGCTGCTCGTGCTGACCCACCCGGCCGACTGGGGCGCGGTCCGCACCCGGCTGCTGCGCCAGGCCGCGAGTGGTCTGGCCCGCGAGGTCACGCTCGTGCCGGAACCGGTCGCGGCCGCGGTGTTCCACGCCGCGACCTTCGCGCCCGAGGAGATCAACTCCGACCGCACGGTCGAGATCAGCAACCGTCCCGGCGCGACACTGGCCGTGCTCGACCTCGGCGGCGGCACGGTGGACGTGAGCGTGGTGAGCCGGGTCCCCGGCCACCGCGGCGGGTTCCAGGTGCTCGCCACGCGGGGCGACCCGAGCTTCGGCGGCGCCGACGTCGACCAGTTGCTGCTGGAGCACGTCGGCAGCCTGGTGTCCTCGGCGGACCCGGACGCGTGGCGCCAGCTCGTCGAGGGCCGTGAGCTGACCGACCGGCGCCGTCGCCGCGTGCTGCGCCAGGACGTCCGCGGCGCCAAGGAAACGCTGTCCCGGCACGCCTACACCGACGTGCCGATGCCGCCGCCGTTCGCCGACGCGCACGTGACGAGGGAGGACCTGGAGCGCCTGGTCGCCGCGCCGCTGGGCCGCGCCGTCGAACTGACGTGCGCCGCGATCGAGGAGGCCGAGCTGCGCCCGAAGCAGCTCAGCGCGATCTTCCTGGTCGGCGGTTCGAGCCGGATCCCGATGATCTCGCGGCTGGTCCACGAGCGCACCGGCGTGGTTCCGACCACTCTGGACCAGCCGGAGACGGTGGTCGCGCGTGGCGCGCTGCTCGCGGTCCAGAAGGCGCCCGCCGCGCCGCCGCCGCGCGTGCCTTCCCGGCAGCTCGCCGACCAGC